>JAIOJM010000337.1 GCA_019911785.1 Sulfuricella sp.
GTCGGCCCGAGCGAAGAATCCATACACCTGGCGCAACGACAGCGCATGATCGAAGACGTTGCCAGCCTGCTCTCCCGCCACTTCAGCCAGGAAGATGTCGTGCAGGTCACTGATCTGGTCAATGTCCTGTTCGACCACGACTTGGAAAAGCGCAAGAGCGCCAAGTCCGAGCCCGATTTCCAGCCGTCGGGAGGGAGCCTGCTGCACTTCAGAAAGAAGCATCTGCACTGAAGCGGCGGGTAAGATTTTGGTGATGTAAGTCGAGTCCGGGGACGGGAAGGCTATTTATGGCGGACGGGCTGACTTTGCCTATATGGACTCCCCCGACCCTTTACGATTGACCCAGCAGCGTGCTCCTGCCCAGCCTGAGGCGAATGTTCCGGTCGTTGTTCCAGCAGTACACATCCGTCAGCGGCAGCATGCCGGAAAGGTAGGCGGCCTGCAGCGGGTCGCTCTCGTAGATCGCCGTCACGCCCTGGCGAACGGCCATGTCGGCCTTGTAGCGGGCCAGGCAAAGCGCCTGGTCTGCGCCGTCGGGATAGCGGGCGATGTCGCGGAACACTACGGGGTAGCCGCCGAAGCCGTGGCGCTCCAGCCATTCCGTGGTCGGCGCGCGGCTGTCCAGGTGGCGCGAGGTGATGATCAGGGCTTTTCCCGGGTGATGCGGGGGCAGGGCGCTTCTTGGGAAAGGCGGCAGCCGGGTGCGGAGATCCAGCGCGGCAGCCGGGTTGATCTCGTACAAGTCATCGGGCAGGTCGGGCAGGAAAATGCCGTCTAGGTCGAGGGCCACCGCCTCGTAGGCGCTGTTCCTGGCAAGTTCCGCCGATGGCTTCTCCAGGTCGGCGCGGAAGGCCGGGTTCAGGCGGTGGCGCTCCCACGGGAATACCGCCACGACGCCGCCGAAATCGACCCCGAAATCGGGGATGAGGCGGGTGCGGTCGTCATAGGCCACGGTGAGGGTTTTGACCGCATGGCCCCGCTCCTCCAGCCAGCGTTTCGCATCCGTCAGGGTGTCGCCCGCGCCGGCGATGTCGTCCACCAGCAGCAGGGTGGCACCTTCAGGCGGGGTGGCGCAAGTCCAGCGGCAAACCCGGGACTTCCTCTCATGCTGGAGGGTGTGGAGCAGCGGGATGTCGAGCAGATAGGCCGCCACCATGCCTGGAAAGATGCCGCCGCGCTGGATCGCGACTACATCCTCGATCCCCACCTGCCGCAGGGCTTGGGTATACCCGCGGAGGGTGTCCTCGATCCAATTGTAATGACACCAGAAAGGTTTCATGGCTGGGACAGGGACGGTTACAGCAACGCGCTCATCTTGAACATAGCACAGGGAATGGGGAATATGAATCCGGGCCAGCGGAAGAGCGGGTTGCTGCCGGATGCGGTTTGGTCAACAATGAACCATCTCATTGAGCTGCGAGCCTGAATTGTCGGCCGAAACGGGTGTCAAGGAAGTGGTCGTCCTGGTGCACGGGCTGTGGATGCGCGGATGGGTGATGAGGCTGCTGGGGCTGCGTCTGCGGCGCTGCGGTTTCCATGTCGCCGTCTTTTCCTATCCCTCCCTGCGCTGTTCGCTGTCGCAAAGCGCGCTGCAGCTGTCGCGCTTTGCCGCGGGCATTGACGCGGCGCGGGTGCACTTCGTCGGCCACAGCCTGGGCGGCCTGGTGGTGCTGCAGATGCTGGCGGAGTATCCGCAGCCGCGCGCCGGCCGGGTTGTGCTGATGGGCACGCCTTACCGCGCCAGCCATGTGGCGCGCAAGCTCTCGCGCACGGCGCCGGGAAAATGGCTGGTCGGGCGCGGGATGGCGCAGTGGCTGGACCAGTACCCCCCGGAGCGCGCCGTGCAGCAGTGCGAGGCGGGAGTGATCTCCGGCTGCAGGAGCCTGGGCAGCGGCAAGCTGCTGGGCGGGCTGCCGCGCCCCAACGACGGCGTGGTGGCTGTGGAGGAGACCCTTGTGCCGGGCGCCCGCGACCAGATCATGCTCAAGGTCAGCCATTCCGGCATGCTGCTGTCCGCCAGGGTGGCGCGCCAGGTGTGCGCGTTTCTGAGAGAGGGTCATTTTTTGCGCGGCCTGGAACCGCCATGACCCGGCGGCTCTTGCATACACTCAGGCTTGCCGCCGCGGGGCTTTGCGCCCTGCTCGGCGGCTGCGCCAACTTCGGCTATTACGTCCAGGCGGCGAGCGGCCAGATGGACATCCTGCGCCGGGCCCGGCCGATCGGGGAGATCGCCGCCGACCCCCTCGCCGATCAGGGATTGAAGCAGCGGCTCGCCGTCGCCTCACGGCTGCGCGAATTCGCCAGCCGCGAACTGATGCTGCCCGACAACCGCAGCTATGCGAGCTACGCCGACCTGGAGCGCCCCTACGTGGTGTGGAATGTGTTTGCCGCGCCCGAGCTGTCCACCCAACCCAGGGAGTGGTGCTTCATCGGGGCCGGCTGCGTCGGCTACCGCGGCTTTTTCTCGAAAGAGGAGGCCGAGCGCTTTGCCGAACAACTCGGCAGCGAGGGTGATGACGTGTACGTGGCCGGGGTCCCCGCCTATTCCACCCTGGGCTGGTTCAACGATCCGGTGCTCAACACCTTCATCGGCTATCCCGAGACCGAACTCGCCCGGCTCATCTTCCACGAGCTCGCCCATCAGGTGGTATACCTCCCCGATGACAGCGTCTTCAACGAATCCTTCGCCACCGCGGTCGAGCTGGAAGGGGTCAGCCGCTGGCTGGATCGCAACGGCACCCCCGGGCAGCGCACCGCATTAGAAGCGGAGCAGCAAAGAAGAGCCGCGTTCACCGCCCTCGTGCTGAAATGCCGCGAGCGGCTGGAGGAACTGTTTGCCTCGGGCGACAGCGATGCCGCCAAGCGCGCCGCCAAGGCACGGATATTCGGCGAGCTAAGGCAGGAGTTCGCCCGGCTCAAGGCCGCCGACGGAGGCTTCAGCCGCTACGACAGGTGGATCGCCCGGCGAATCAACAACGCGCACCTCGCCTCGGTCGCCACCTACACCCAGCTGGTGCCCGCATTCCGGGTGCTGCTGGCGCAGCAGAACGGGGACATGGGCAGGTTCTACGATGCCGTCAGGGAACTGGGCAGGCAGCCGCAAGCCGAGCGGACATCCCGGCTGCAATCGGCGAGCCTGGCCCGGATGGAATGAAATCCGGCAATGGCGATAATCCGGATTTGGCATTCGAGCCATCTTGGCCTATAAATTAAACATGGTGAGAGCCAAAACCAACCCCACCAGGAGGTAGCAAAATGACTGAGTTAATCGGAGGCGGGTCGCCCATAGAAGTATATGAAAAGAAAGCCGGTTTGGTCTGCGTCAATCAGAAATTGGCGTCAGGCGAGGAGCAGACCATACTCCTCGAACTGGAGCAAATAGAAAAGCTCTCAAACTGGTTATTGCAATATGCCCAAATAATCAGGGAAGGCCAAACAGAGGAATAGGCATCAATATCCTTTCTCTGTCGCACATAGATCGCACTTATCGACCACCCTCATCAACAGACAGGCCCGCTTCGTCCGCTCACTCCTTGCGCAGA
>JAIOJM010000338.1 GCA_019911785.1 Sulfuricella sp.
TTGCCCAGCGCCTGAAACCGGTGGGCCAAGTCGCCATCGGCGAAGCCCAGCCTGACGCTGGCGGCGTGGTGGACGGCAAGAAAGTCTACGAAGGCCTGTGCCAGGCTTGCCACGCCACCGGCGCTGCGGGCGCACCGAAGACCGGAGACAAGGGCGCCTGGGGTTCGCGCATTGCGCAGGGCAAGGACACCCTGTTCAAGCATGCCATCGGCGGCTATACCGGCAAGGCCGGCGTGATGCCTGCCAAAGGCGGCAACCCGGCTCTGTCCGACGCTGAAGTTAAGGCGGCTGTGGAGCACCTGATCGGGATGGCGAAGTAAATTCTTCCATCTCCCCGCGTCGGGGCGAGAGAATAGATAAGGATGTAGGTCGGGTTTTAACCCGACATGTCGGGCTGAAGCCCGACCTACAACTTCATGATTAGAAATAAGGGCGGCTTTTTTAGTCGCCCTTATTTTTTCAGCATCGCCTTCAACTGCGCCAGCCGCGCCGTACCTTCCGATTTCTGCACTTCCGGTGCGCTTTCCCGTCCGCTGATGCGCAGGTCGTCCTGCGCCAGTTCGGCGATGAAGCGGCTCGGCTCGCACGCCTGCCATTCCCGGCCGCGCTTGCGCTTCGAGCAGTAGCTCAGGGTCAGGCCTCGCTGGGCGCGGGTGATGCCGACGTACATCAGGCGGCGCTCTTCCTCCACCAGTCCGTTGTCGATGCATTCGCGGTGCGGCAGGATGCCGTCCTCCACCCCGACCAGGAACACATGAGGATACTCCAGCCCCTTCGCCGCATGCAGGGTGGACAGGCGCACCGCATCGAGATCCTGGCTGTCGCGGTTATCCAGGATGTTGATCAGGGCGATGGTCTGGGTCAGCTCGATGATGTTCTTGCCGTCCTCCTCGCCCTTCTTGGAGAGCCAGGCGACGAATTCCCGCACGTTGTTCCATTTGCTTTCCGCCGCGCGCGGCTCTTCGCTGTCGAACAGGTGCGTCTCGTAGCCGATCGCCTTGAGCAGATCCTCGATGATGGTCGCGGCCGATTCCCGTTCGGCGCGGAATTGCAGGTTGTTGATGAACTGGCAAAACTCCATCAGGGCATGGTACGGCTTGGTGCCGAGCTGGTTCTCCGCCCCGGCCTCGAAGGCGGCGGCGAACAGGCTCTGGTTGCGCTGCGCGGAGTAGTTGCCGAGCTTTTCCAGGGTTTGCGTGCCGATGCCTTTTTTCGGCGTGGTGACGGCGCGGATGAAGGCGGGGTCGTCGTCGCTGTTGGCCAGCAGGCGCAAGTAGGCGGTCACATCCTTGATCTCGGCCTTGTCAAAAAACGAGCTACCGCCGGAGAGTTGGTAAGGGATGCGCTCGTTGCGCAGTTGCTGCTCGAACACCCGCGCCTGATGGTTGCCGCGATACAGGATGGCGTAATCGGCGAAGCGGGTACGATGCTCGAACTTGTGCGCCAGCAGCCGCATCACCACGCTTTCCGCCTCGTGCTCCTCGTCCTTGGCGGCCAGCACGTTGATCGGGTCGCCCAGGCCGAGGTCGCTCCACAATTTCTTCTCGAACAGCTTGGTGTTGTTGGCGATCAGGCTGTTGGCGACGCGCAGGATGCGGATGGTGGAGCGGTAGTTCTGCTCCAGCTTGACCACGTGCAGGCGCTCATAATCCTCGCGCAGGGTATGCAGGTTCTTGATGTCCGCGCCGCGCCAGCCGTAGATCGCCTGATCGTCGTCGCCCACTGCGGTGAAAGCGCCTTTTGTGCCGGTCAGCTGACGCAGCAACTGGTACTGGCAGCTATTGGTGTCCTGGTATTCATCGATCAGCAGGTAGCGCAGCTTGCTGCGCCATTTTTCCAGGCTTTCCGGAACCATGCTGAACAGTTCCACCGGCAGGCGGATGAGGTCGTCGAAATCCACCGCCTGATAGGCGCGCAAAGTGTCCTGATAAGCCAGATAGGTTTTTGCGGCATGGTGTTCGAGGTCGTTTTCGGACTGCTTCAGCGCCAGGTCGGGCGAGATCAGCGAGTTTTTCCATAGCGAGATGCGCTGCTGCACCCCCCGGATCTCGCCCTTGTCGGTGGTCTTGATGATGTCGCTGATGATCTGGGCGGCGTCGGTGGCATCGAATATCGAGAACCGCGGCTTGTAGCCGAGGTGCGCGGCATCCTTGCGCAATATCTGCATCCCCAGCGAATGGAAGGTGGTGACGGTCAGCCCCCGGCTCGGCTTGCCCTGCAACAGCTTGGCGGCGCGCTCGGACATCTCGCGCGCCGCCTTGTTGGTGAAGGTGATCGCCGCGATGTGGGCGGGCGAATAGCCGCATTCCTCGATCAGATAGGCGATTTTGTGGGTAATCACGCGGGTCTTGCCGCTACCTGCGCCGGCCAGCACCAGCAGCGGGCCGTCGAGATATTTCACCGCTTCGCGCTGCGGGGCGTTGAGATGGGACAACATTTTTTTGAAGGCGGTGAGCAGTGGGCAGTCAGCGGTGAGTAGTGAGCGGTAAGCAGTAGAGCGGCTCACAGGGTTCAAATTTTACCACAGGGCGCGGCCCGCCCACGGTAAAATGCCTACCGTTCACCACTCACCGCTAACCGCTTACCGACAGATATGGCCACATTCGCCATCGGCGACATTCAAGGCTGCTTTCAGGCGCTGCAGCTACTGCTGCAAAAAATCGACTTCGACCCCGCGCGCGACCGGCTGTGGCTGGTGGGCGACCTGGTCAACCGTGGGCCGGATTCGCTGGCGGTGCTGCGCTGGGCAAGGTCGCTGGGCGACAAGGCAGTGGTCGTGCTCGGCAACCACGATCTGCACCTGCTGGCGGTTGCCTACGGCTTCGTCAAACCGCACCGCAAGGATACGATCGCTCAAGTGCTGGCGGCGCCAGACCGTGCCGAACTGTTCGACTGGCTGCGCCACCAGCGCCTGTTCTATGCCGAGGGCGACTATGCGCTGGTGCATGCCGGCCTGCTGCCGCAATGGTCAGTGAAGAAAGCCGCCGCCCTCGCCCACGAAGTCGAGCAGGAACTGCGCGGCAAGCATCATCTCGATTTTTTCGAGCACATGTACGGCAACGAGCCCAAAGCCTGGAGCAAGGACCTGCATGGGATGGCACGGCTGCGCATGATCACCAACGCGATGACGCGGCTGCGCTTCTGCACCCCGGAAGGGGAAATGGAATTCGACCACAAGGGGCCGCCGGAGATTTTCCCGGCGGGCCATCTGCCCTGGTATGAAGCCCCCAACCGGAAAAGCGCTGATGCCACCATTATTTTCGGCCACTGGTCGGCGCTGGGGCTGCAGGTGCGCAGCAACCTGATGGCGCTGGATACCGGCTGTTTGTGGGGAGGAGACCTTACGGCAGTGCGGTTGGAGGATAGGCAGGTTTATCAGATTTCCTGCCAGGCACTGTCAAGTTCAACGCATTGGCAATAGCCTTCTCCGCCAGCGCGGCCAGTTCGCGCCGGCTGCGTCCATGAACCGGCAGCGGCTCCAGGTAGGTGATTTCCGCCTCCAGCTCCGGCTCATCCAAGATGCGGAACAGGGAGTCGGCGAAGCTCATGTTATCCACATAAGCCGGGGATAAGTTTGCCGTGCCGTCGCGATGCTGGTAGCGGATCGCCACCGGCCAGAGCCGGGCTCCGCTGTCGATGGCCGACTGCAGCAGGGAGGCATGGAATGGTCGCAGCAAGGTGCCGTTGCTGGTGGTCCCTTCGGGAAACACCGCCACGCAATCACCCTGCCTGAGGGCGTCGACCACTTCCCGGCCGGCGCGCGCGGTGTCATGGCGCCGCGTTCTCTCGATGAACAGGGTTCCAATCTTTTCCGCCAGCCAGCCGATCACCGGCCAGGCGCGCACCTCGGCCTTGGCAACAAAACGCACCGGGCAGACCGCACCGAGCAGATAGATATCCAGCCAGGAAATGTGGTTGGCGACGAACATCACGTCTGCTGCCGAAACATCCGGCACCTCGCCCCTGACGCTGAGCCTGACGTTGAGAATGGCGAGCACGCCTGCCGACCAGCGGCGGATCAGCTCGGTGCGCCGGGCCCGGCCAACCAGGGGAAGCAGCAGCGCCGCCTTGATCACCCCCACCAGCAGATGAAGAACGAGCCGGACCAACCGCAAGGTGCGGATCAGAAAGCCGTTGCTCCGATTAGGCGGCTGCCCCCATGAAGTGTCGTGCATATCGCCTGTTCACCTTGGACATGGGCAACAGCACCAGAAAGTCCGCAGTATTGAAATCGGGATCCCAGGCGGGATCGCCGCAAATGTAAGCGCCTGCCTGCAAGTACCCCTTGAGCAGCGGGGGAAGAGGGGCAGGCATGGAAGACTCGCGATTGAGCTTGTCCAGGGGAAGCGCGCAACGCGGGAAAACGCGCCACTCGACGGGGCTCATGTTATCGACTCTGAGATTATTATAAAGGCTGGCGGCGGCGTGTCCACCATCGGCCATGCTGACGCTGGCACAGCCCATCAGGTATTCGTAGCCGTGGTCAAGCATGTACTTCGCCAACCCCGACCAAAGCAGGCTGATGGCTGCGCCGTTGCGGTAATCGGGATGTACGCAGGAACGCCCCACCTCAACCATGCCGGGGGAAAGATGCAGCAGGCGCGTAAGGTCGAACTCGCTGGCCGAGTAGAGCCCGCCGATTTTCTTGGCCCGGTCCGGCGGGAGAATGCGATAGGTGCCGACCACCTCACCGGTATCGCCGTCGCGCACCAGGAGATGCTCGCAGAACGGATCGTAAATATCCCGATCCAGCCCGTCTGCGCCGCCCGACAGGCGCGCGCCCATTTCCTCTGCAAACACCCGGTAGCGCAGGCGTTGCGCCTGTTTCACCTCGTCCGTCGACTGGGCGTAAGAGACAAAAAGCTTCGTTGGTACCGCGCTGCCCGGCGTTTGTGCCTGCTGTAAGTGCATTTGTTCCTCCTGTCCGTTGATGGATGGAGGAACAATAAGCGAGGCGTATTACGGCAGAATGTCAGCAGAATGACATTTGTATGACACAGCCCTGGCGGGCCTGAAGGTCAATGGGTGACGCGCGTCACGCCGCCGCCAGACAACACCCGCACCCGCTCGCCGACCCTGAACTGCTCATCGGCTTCCTGGGTGATGGCGATCATGCGGCCATTATCCAGCTTGACGGTAATTTCCAGACCGTCCTTTCTCATCACGCCCTCTTCGATCGCGGAGCCGGCCACGCCACCGGCCACGGCACCCAGAATCGTACCGACGGTGCTGCCCTTGCCCGCGCCGATATTGCTGCCGGCGATGCCGCCGATCACCGCGCCCGCACCGGTTCCGACCGGGCTCTTGGTGCCTTCGATCTTGACCTGGCGCACGCTTTCCACCACGCCCATTTGGACTTCCTGCACCTGACGTGTCTGCTCGCGGCTGTAGGCCCCGCCCGACATGCTCGATGCGCAGCCGCCGAGCACCGCGACAGATACCGCCGCAACCGCAATCAATTTCACCAGTCTGATATTCATTGTTTAATCCTCAAGGTTCATTCCAAAGTGTTCCTTAAAACGCGAGTGCAGCTCTTCGCGCGCCAGCGTGTGGTTCTGCCCGCCTCGGCTGGCAATCTTGACCGCGCCCAGCAGCGAGGCCAGCCGCCCGGTTATCTGCCAGTCCATGCCGCGAGCGATCCCGTACAGCAGGCCGGCGCGGTAGGCATCGCCGCAGCCGGTGGGATCGACCACGTCTTGTACTTTAACGCAGGGGATTTCGTGGCGTTGACCATCGGCATGAATCTCCGAGCCCTGCCCGCCCTTTGTGACAATCAGCGCCTTGACAAGTTTCGCCAGTTGCTCGATTTTCTGCCCGGTGCGCTCCTGCAACAGCTGCGCCTCGTAGTCGTTGAGGGCGACATAATCCGCCAGCTCGACGAAGTTCAGCAGCTCCTCGCCGTCGAACATCGGCAGGCCCTGGCCGGGATCGAACACGAACGGGATGCCCGCCTCGCGGAACTCGCGGGCATGCTGCAGCATCCCTTCCCGTCCGTCCGGCGCGATGATGCCCAGGCCGACGTTCTGCGCATCGCCGATATGGTTGTGATGGGAGTAGTTCATGGCGCCGGGGTGAAAAGCGGTGATCTGGTTGTCGGCCAGATCGGTGGTAATGAAGGCCTGCGCGGTGAAGGTTTCGGGCACGCTGCGCACATGCTCCTGCGCCAGGCCGAGTTTCTCCAGCCGCTTCGCATAGGGCTGGAAATCGTCGCCCACGGTCGCCATGATCTGCGGCTCGCCGCCGATCATCTCCAGGTTGTAGGCGATGTTGCCGGCGCAGCCGCCGTACTCGCGCCGCATGTCCGGCACCAGGAAAGCGACATTGAGGATGTGGATCTGCTCGGGCAGGATGTGGTTCTTGAAGTGGTCGTGAAACACCATGATGGTGTCGTAGGCGAGAGAGCCGCA
>JAIOJM010000038.1 GCA_019911785.1 Sulfuricella sp.
CGGCACTTTTGCCGAGCAACGCATCGGCATCCTTCTTCTGGGCAAACGCATTGGAGAGCATGGGCTTGGAGTAGAACCCGCCGTGATCCGAAGAAAGCATCACCAGGGGTGCCTCGCCGTCCAGCTTGCGGAACTCGCGGGCCACGGTGTAGCCTGCAAGCCCGCTACCGATGATGACCACGGGCAGCCGGCTCATGATCAGATCTCCACCATTTCGAAGTCGGCCTTGGCGACGCCGCACTCAGGGCAGGCCCAGCTCTCCGGCACATCCGCCCAGCGCGTGCCGGCAGGAATGCCTTCCTTCGGATCACCCGCGGTTTCGTCATAAACATAGCCACATACGATACATTTCCATACTTTCATTTTCAGCTCCTCAATAGTCATTAAAATCAGAAAAATCTTTACCACGAATTTACACGAATGAAACACGAATGTTCACTAATAATCAACTAGTTAAATGTCTGACCTGATTCGCCAGTTTGGCACCAAAAAGTAGATAACCGCCAAGCTTCACGATGATGCCCTCTATTCGTGTTTATTCGTGAACATTCGTGCCATTCGTGGTTAATGCCGTTTTCAGGTTATTTCACTTCAACAGGGCCAGCGTATCGCGGTAGTGGTTGGCGTGCTTCTCTTCCACCTTGGCCAATGCCGCAAAGCGCTTGGCGGCTTTCTCCAGAGTGGCCCTGAACTGGTGGGCATGCTCCCTGGATTCCGCAATCTGCTCGTCGATTTCCGCCACCGCAGCCTGGTTGCCTTCTTCCACCGCGGTATGGCGGAAGGACGGGTACATTTCGGTGTATTCGTGAGTCTCGCCGGCAATCGCCATTTCCAGGCACCTGGCGGGCGTCATGGACCCTGCCGGGTAGAGCAGGTCAAGATGGCCCAAAGCGTGCTGCACTTCCTGGGCAGCGGTTTCCTCGAACACCCTGGCGGTCTCCACATCGCCTGCAGCGCGGCAGACTTTGGCAAAGAACATGTACTTGGTGTGAGCCATCGATTCGCCGGCGAAGGCGGCTTCAATATTCTGGATCGTGGTCGGCGCTTGCATTTTGTTTCTCCTTTTGGGTTGAGCGTCAGTGCGTTGAGTGCACGATACGCATGGTAGAGAAACGCAATGGATAGGTCTAATTGATTGTTACGATATGCTCGATAGTCATTGACTATGGCAAAACGGCGGGCTCGTCCAGCTTGCTCACGCCCGGCAAATTGCAGGCCAGGATCGCCTGGCACACCGCCTCCACCGCCAGCGGGCGGGGAAAGCTCTTGCGCCACGCCAGCGCCACGCGGCGGCTGGGAACGGGGGCAGCAAACGGGCGCACGGCAAGCAGACTGTTATGTTCGGGGATTACATCCGCCGAGGTCGAAGGCAGCACGGTAATGCCCACCCCGGAAGCCACCATGTAGCGGATGGTTTCCAGGGAGCTGCCCTCCAGCGTCTTCTGGATGCCGTTGCTGCCGCGGTTGAGCGCCGGGCAGGCCTGCAGCACCTGGTCGCGAAAGCAGTTGCCGCTTGTCAGGAGCAGCACGTCCTCCTCGCTCACCCAGGCGGCGGGAATTTCCTCGTTTTTCAGCCAGGCATGACCGCTCGGCAGAACGATGCGAAACGGTTCGTCGTACACCGCACGGGTAACCATACCGGCTTCGGCGAAGGGCAACGACAGAACCACCAGATCCAGCTCGCCGCGCCTGAGTAAATCGGCCAGTTTGTGCGTGTAATTTTCCTGGATCAGCAGCGGCATCTGCGGCGCCCGCTCGCGCAGGATCGGGATCAGCTCCGGCAGGAGATAAGGCCCGATGGTGTAAATGGCGCCCAGACGCAGCGGCCCCACCAGCTGGTCCTTGCTCTGCGAAGCGACGCGCTTGACCCCCTCCGCCTCCTCCAGCACGCGATGGGCCTGGGCCACGACCTGCTCGCCGACAGGCGTCAGCGACACCTCGCTCGCGCCGCGCTCGAACAATGTCACCCCAAGCTCCTCTTCCAGCTTGCGCACCGCCACGCTCAAGGTCGGCTGACTGACGAAGCAGGCTTCCGCCGCACGGCCGAAGTGTCGCTCACGAGCGACGGCGACGATATATTTGAGTTCAGTGAGGGTCATGTCGGCATTCGGCGCGAGCCAGCAGGAAACCGCTACGATAGCCAGTTTCCGGCGCCGCTGTCCACCCATTTCAAGGGGAAGGCTGGGATGGGGGTTGGGCCGCGATTTTCGACCGCATTCGCGCCGGGGGCGGCGCTCCTTGTACATGTACAATCATTCCAACGGACAATCTGAGATCAGTACGGCATAGGGTGAAGATCGAAGCTGGCTAATCCTCTGCCTTCTTTTTTTTCACCGTCACTTTAGCCTGCCGGGAAATTGACTTCCTGATTTCAAACAATTCCGCCAGCCTCGCCGCGACCCGGCGATTGACGCTGCCCTCCGGATATTTTCCGGAGGCATCAGCTTCCCCCGCCGGCACGCCGGTCAGAAGGGCTATCGCCTGATCGACATTTTCCACGGCATAGATATGGAACCGGCCAAGCTCTGCCGCTTCCACCACATCCCGACGCAGCATCAAATGTTTCACGTTGGCGGCGGGAATCAGCACCCCCTGCTCGCCGGTCAGCCCCCGTGACGCGCAGATATCGAAGAAGCCCTCGATTTTTTCGTTGACCGCGCCGATCGCCTGCACCTGGCCGAACTGGTTCACCGACCCGGTCACCGCCAGGGACTGCCTGATCGGCGCATCCGCCAGGTTGGACAGCAGCGCGCACAGTTCCGCCAGGGAGGCGCTGTCGCCCTCTACGATGCCGTAGGACTGCTCGAACACCAGGCTGGCGGAAAGCGCCAGCGGCTGGTTTCTGGCGTAGCGCGCAGCGAGGAACGAGGACAGGATCAGCACACCCTTGGAGTGGATGGCGCCGGAGAGTTTCACTTCGCGCTCGATGTTGACCAGTTCCCCTTCACCTAAGCGGGTGGTAGCAGTAATCCGGGTCGGCTGGGCAAAGGCGAACTCGCCCAGTTCGATCACGGAAAGCCCGTTCACCTGCCCCGCCACAGCACCCTCGGTGGCGATCATCAGGGTATCGCGCAGAATCTCCTCGTACAGCCTCGCCCTCAGCCGGTCCAGCCGATGAATGCGGGTGTCGATCGCCTGCTGCACGGAGGCGGCGTCCACCACTTCGTGGCCGGCCTCGCGCGACCAGTAATCGGCCTCGAGCAGCAGGTCAGCCACGCTGCGCATGTGGGTGGATAGCCTTTGTGCATCGCCGGCCAGGCGCGCACTGTGCTCGATCACCCGCGCCACCGCGCCGCGGTCAAACGGCTGCAAGCCCTCCTTGCGAGTCAACGTGGAAATCAGCCTGGCATACAGCAGATGGGTATCGACGCTGCGCTCGATGCGATCCTCGAAATCCGCCGCCACCTTGAACAGCTCGTCGAATTCCGGATCGTATTCCTGCAGCAGGTAATAGAACAGGCGGTCGCCGAACAGGACCACCTTGGTGTCCAGCGGAATCGGCTCGGGCTCCAGCGACACGGTGCTGACCAGGCTGTACATCTGGCCCAGCGATTCGATGCGGATCTCGCGCGACTGCAATGCCCGCTTCAGGGCCTCCCAGGCAAAGGGCTGCACCAGCACCTTGCGCACGTCCAGCAGCAAATAGCCGCCATTCGCCCGGTGCAGCGCACCCGGCTTGATCATGGTGAAATCGGTCACCAGCGCGCCGAACTGGGCGGTATGCTCGACCCGCCCGACCAGGTTGCTGTAGGTCGGGTTGTCCTCGCTGACAATCGGCGCACCGGGAGTCGCGCCGTGCGTCACCAGCGCATTCACCTGGTAGCGGTGAAAGGTCTGGTGCGTCACCACGGTCATGCCGGCGAAAGTCGCGGATTCCTCCTGCTTGCGGAAATCGTCCGCGTTCTCGACCACGTCCTGCTGCACCAGGTCGAGGTATTTCAGCACCTCGGGCAGGTCGGCGTAGGCATCCCTCAACTCGTTCACCAGGTGGACAACGGCCGACAGGGTGGTTTCGCGGTTGAGCTGCTTGACCTGCTCATGCCGCTCCTTCCGCCACTGCGGCATCTGCCGCAGGATTTTTTCCAGCCGTTCCTGCAGCCCGGCGATCACGGCTTCCACCCGCTGCTTTTCCTCTTCCGGCAGCTTCTCGTATTCGTTGGGGGGAATCACCTCATGGTTGTGCGTAGGGGCAAAGGCGAATCCGTCAGGGGTGCGCAACAGCACGATTTCCTGCTTCTCGGCTTCATCTCCCACTTCCTTGAATGCCTGCTCCCGCCGCTTGTTGAATGCCTCCTGGATCGCCTCGGTCTTGGCGCGGTATTCGTCGCTCTCGAACAGGGCGGGGATCGCAGCACGCAAATCTTCCACCAGCTGTGCCATGTGGCGGCGCAGTTCGGCGCCCTTGCCGGACGGCAGCCTTAGTGCCTGGGGCTGGTGCGGCTGGGAGAAATTGTTGATGTAGCACCAGTCGGAGGGCTGACGCTCGTCCCGCGCCCGCTGTTCGAGAACCTGCTGCACCATGCTGCGCTTGCCCATGCCGGCGGGGCCGAGAACGAAAAGGTTGTAGCCCTCGCGGCGGATGCCGGCGCCGAAGCGCACCGCGTCCATGGCACGCATCTGGCCGATGATTTCGGCCAGGTCTTCCAGCTCGGCCGTGGTCCTGAATCCGAACTGTTGGGGATCGCAGGGTTGATAAAGCTGGTTGGGTTGCAACGGTGATAGGATGGTCATTTTTATCTTTCTTGAGAAGACGACACGCTCTCGTTTTTATTATAGGGTACCCAGTCTCGGTTATCTGGCTGCAAAGTCACATGCAACTCTATCAAGGAGGCTCCTGGTTTTGAGTTTTCTATAGAGGCCACCAGCCGCTGCGGTGTTGTTCGCTGGCCAGATCGCGCAGCTTCTGGTAAAGACTCCGCTCCTCGGACGATAGGCGTTCCGGGATATGCACCCGGATGCGCAGGAAAAGATCGCCGTGTTGCCGGCCGCCGAATTCGGGCAGCCCCTTGCCGCGAACGCGCAGCACCGTATCATGCTGCGTGCCAGGCGGGATGGTCACTTCGGCAGAACGATCCAGCGTCGGCACCTTGAGCTTCGTGCCGAGAACGGCATCGGCCACCGAAATCGTCTCGCTGCGCCAGAGATCGGCGCCATCGCGCTCGAAGCGCGGATCGGGCGCACTGCGCACCACCACGAACAGGTCGCCCGGTTGCCCCCCCTGCTCCCGGCTCGGCATGCCGCGACCGGGAATGCGCAGGGCCATCCCCTCCTCCACCCCGACCGGAATCGTGACGCTCAGGATTTCTTCGTGGGTTGTCTTGCCCGTGCCGCCACAAGACGGGCAGGGCTTGTCGATCACGCTGCCCCTGCCCAGGCAGGCCGGGCAGATGCTGATCTGCTGGATGAGGACATTGCTTTTGTCGCGGGTTTCGCGGCGGCGGATGGTCTGCTGGCCGGTGCCGTTGCATGCACTGCAAACCCGTGGCTGAGTGCCCTCTGCCGCGCCGCTGCCGTGGCAGGCTGAACAGGCTGTCTGGTATGGCAGGCGAACCTTCTCCTCGCCGCCGGAAATCACCCGCTGGAGCGGCACGACCAGCTCGACCTCGATATTCGACCCGCGCACCGGGCCGGCCTGGCGGCGGTGAAAAAAATGATTGAACAGCCCGCCACCCGGACCGAAATCGAAGTTCAGCCCGCCGAACAGGTCTTCGAAATCGATGCCGCCGAACAGGTCCTCGCGGCTGAACCCGGCCACGGCTTCGAACCCGCGGGCATCATATTCGGACCGCTTTTTCGGATCGGAGAGCACGGCGTAGGCCTCGGCGATTTCCTTGAAGCGCTCCTCGGCGCCCGGCTCCTTGTTGCGGTCGGGGTGGTACTGCAGGGCGAGCTTGCGGAAAGCGTCCTTGATCGCCTTGCCGTCGGCGTTTTTCGGAACGCCAAGCACCTCGTAGTAATCGCGTTGGGCGGTTACGATGATGATTCCTTCATCTAAAACTTATTGACGTCGAAAAAGCGATTGAACCGCAGAGACGCAGAGGCGCTGAGTAAAAACAATGAGTTATAGTATTGCACGACCTCACCAATTTGGAGAGACAGCAAATTGTTGTAACCCATTTATTCCTCTGCGTCTCTGCGCCTCTGCGGTTCTATCGCTTTTTCAAAGCCAATAAATTCATGATGAAGGGGCCATCATCGCAACCGCCCAACGCGATTACTACGAGG
>JAIOJM010000339.1 GCA_019911785.1 Sulfuricella sp.
TCCGCATTGGCCGGCTTGGCCAGGTAATGGGTGGCGCCCAGCTTGATGGCCTCGACGGCGGTGGCGATGCTGGCATAGCCGGTAAGCATGACAATGCGGGTATTGGGGTCGAGGTCTATCAGGTCTGCGATGAGTTTGAGCCCGGAGTCGCCGGGCATCTTGAGGTCGACGACGGCAAATTCCGGGGGGGTGTTTCTGGACAGGGCCAAGGCATCCTCCGCGCTGCCGGCGGTTTCCACCGTATAACCACGACGGTGCAAAGCCTTTGCCATTACGCCCCGGAAGACTTCATCGTCATCCACCAGCAGCAGTAACGGCTGTTCGTCCAGATCGACCTGGCTCATGGGGACTCCGGGCTGAATTGGGCCAGAGGCAGAATCACCCGTGTGCAGGTACCGCCACCTTCCCGGTCGAAGACTTCCACCTCGCCGCCGAAGCGCTCGATCGTGGCATTGGTGAGGAAAAAGCCTATGCCCAGGCCGCCGGCAGCTTCGTCTGTCGGTGACTTGCTGCTGACGGGGGTATGGCCCAGCAGCCCGGCAACCCGTTCGTCAATACCCTGCCCCCGGTCGAGTATGTCCACCGTCAGGCTTTGGGTGTCCCAGGCCAGGCGCAGTTCGACACTCTCCGGGCTGGCATCAGCGGCATTGTCGAGCAGGCTTTGCAGTGCCTGGTCCAGGCTGCGGTCGGGGCGCATAGACGGCGCCGTGGCGGCAGTGTCAGGATGAATGGACGGCAAGCGTACCTTGGGCCGCAGAACGTGCCACTCGTCCACCAGATGCGCCAGCCAGGCATCGGCGGGGAGCGCCGCCGCCGGTGCCGTACCGGCAGCGCCTGCAATCTCGGCCAGGATGCCCTTGCAACGCTCCACCTGGGAGCGAAGCAGGCGCAGATCGTCGGCACGCTCTTCACTGTTGCCTTCGCCCAACTCCATCTCGCGCAACACCACGGCCATGGTGGAAAGGGGTGTTCCCAGCTTGTGGGCAGCCCCCGCCGCCAGGAGGCCAAGGGCAAGGATCCGCTCCTGCCGCAGAGCCCGCTCACGGAAGATATGAATCTCTCGTTCCCGCTGGCGTAACGCCCCCGCATTGCGGGCCAAAAACACCGAAACGATCAGGGCGCTAATGGCAAAATTCAGCCACATGCCAACCACGTGCAGGGCGAACCCCCCTTCCTGATGTATCGTTGTGCGATTCACGCCGCAGGTCTTCGCAAGGGCCGCATCCAGGTCACTCAATCGGCCCTTGATGAGTGGCAAGGGCTGGTTGAAAAAAACCAGCAGCGTGTAAGCCGCAAAAGCCATCACGGCCATGACCCCGATGTAACGAACGGGCAGGACGACCGCGCCAATGGTGAGCGGCAGGAGCAACAGCGAAATAAAAGGGTTTTCCGCTCCACCGGCAAAGAAGAGAAGCCAGGTCAGCACCAGCACATCCAGACACAGCTGGGCAAATAGCTCGCCATCTGCCACGGGCTTGGCTTTCCCGACCTGCCACCAGGTGAATAGGTTAACCAGGGTCAGAAAAAGCACCGCTGCCAGCATGGGCAATAATGGCAGAGCGATGTTTAACCACCCGGCGGCAAAAAAAATGGTCAGTCCCTGAGCCAGTATCGAAAACCAGCGCAAGGCCACCAGACGGCCCAGGACACTGGCCGGATGAAGCGTGTTTGGAATCATGTCTTGTAATTAGTCGTCCCTGAAACATGGACCGGGACTCCTGATATGCAAGCCCCGTGCCATGGTCAGGTTTTCGTCAAAACAATAGGTTGACCCAGATCAGGATTGCGCCATTTGGCGCAAACGGGGGAAATGGAACACAGCCGGGGTTGCGGCTAGCAGGAACCGCCAACTGGATCGGGAGAGAGGGGAGCCGAACGGAGGTCGGCTTCAGCGTGCCGCGAAGTGCGCTTGAACCCAGCGCTCCATCTGCCGGGCGTCGGGCTTGCCGCTGAAAGCCCGTGCCTTGTGGGAAGGATCGTAAAGATAAGTGCGCGGCAGTTCGCCATGCCACTTGGGGTCGATCTCGAAACGCAGACGTTCCACAAAGGGATCGGCGAAAACCCAGGCTTCTGCCCCTCCGAGGGCGGATTGCCGCAGCGTGGCGCTGATTACCTCACCCTCTTCCGGCGTATCGGTAGCGATCAGAACCAGGTCGAGATCGGGGTGCTTTTTTAGCAGGCCGGACAACAAGACAAGCTCTTCCCGGCAATGGGTGCAGGTCAGCGACCACATGCCCAGGATGAACGGCTTGCCCTGCCGCGCCGCGGTAATTTCCTTGATGCTGCCGGCGACAAAGGGCTTGAGTTCCTGCGCCGCCGCGGGAAGAATCAGCACCGACAGCAGCGCCAGCGTCAAAAGGCGTTGCCGCATTACGGCGCCATCCCGATCAGACGCAAGCCTTCCCTGGCGGTGTTCCACGACAGATAGGGTTGAGTGCCGTCGGCTATCAGCAGGGGGTGATCCGAAGCCCCGGCGGTCGCGGCAATCCGGCGCGGCAGCGACCACGACTTGCCGCCGTCGGCAGAGGTCATCCCCCTGATGACCGAGTTCTGGCCGTCGAATTCCTTCCAGACAACATGCACCGCCTTGCCGAGGCTCAGCACATGCGGATGGCCGGCCTGCGCCTCGAAATTGCCGAAGTTCAGCGGCGCGGAAAAGCGATTGCCCCGGTCAGCGGAATGCGCGTAAAACAGCCCGTGCCGCTCTGGCGCGTTGTCGAACCAGACGAAATGATAGACTCCATCGGCCGCAACCGACAGGGCGCCGCCATGGTGCGGGCAGGCATCCACTTCCCAGCGGTCGTAGCTGACGCGGATCGGCGAGGACTTGCCGTCCAGCCGCAGCATGGCATGGTCGCGCTCGTTCTTGCCGTAGATGTGACGCCAGAAGATCACCGGCGTTTCATCGTTATCCAGCGCCATGGCCACGCGGCAGCATTCGCAGGAATGATCGGCGGCCTTGAGGTTGGGCTGGAAGCTGGCCCCGCCATCGTCAGACACCGCGTAATACACCGCAGCACCGCTGTATTTCCCGCCTTTCCTGATGGCAGCGCTTAAATCGCGCTTGTCCAGCCAGGCGAGAAAAACCTGCCCCCGGTCATTCACCTCCAGAGTCTCGAAACGGTGGCTGATGATCTCCCGGTTGTCGTTGACGGTAAGCGGCGCTGAAAAGCTGCGCCCGCCATCTAGCGAGCGGCTGAAACGGATGTCGCCGGTCATGGGTTTTTCCAGTCCCCGCGTGTACGACACGTAAACCACTCCCTTACGCACAACAATCTTTGGGCGATTCTCGCCGTCGCCCAGGATATCCTCCGGCTCGACATTGACCTTGACCGGCGCGCTCAGGGTGTTGCCCTTATCGTCGGAATGGCTGACGTAAAGATGCCGGCCACGGATGGACGCCAGCCACAGCCGGCCTTTCCCGTCAAAAGCCGTGGTAACGGCCAGCGACGGCTTGGCCAACATATTTTTCCAGACTTTATCCCTGTCGACCGGCGCGACAGCCGGAGCCGCCGCGTCGGACTTGCCATGATCGGCGTGGTCAGCTGCCAGCGCCGGGCAGGCGGCCAAAGCGGCGACAAGAAATAATGCAATAGTTGAGCTGCTCATTTAAGTGACTCACCTTTCTTGCGGAGATGCTCGGCCCCGACCGAAACGCTTAGAATTTGAGCGCGATCTCACTGTAATACGCCCTTCCCTGCGCCAGGGAGGATTGATAATACCTGCGGTCACCCAGATTGCTGACCGACAGCGAAAGCGCAACATTGTCCTTTATTTTGTAGGCTATTTTCGCATCCGCAACGAAATAAGCGTCGTAAGAACCGTATACGCCGCTTACGACATCCGCGTTTACGTCGTTGGCGTAAACTTTGCCCACGTAGTGTCCGGCCAGCGAACCGCTCCACGGACCTTTAACTCCCTGCAGCCCGATATTGGCCATTTTCTGCGGCGTGTTGGTCATGTATTTGCCTTCGGTAGTTGGCTTGGCCGGGTTTTCGGTGATTTTGGAGTCGTTGTAAGTCAGATTGGCGAAAGCGGTCAAACCGCCCAGCAGCTTCTGGCGCACTTCCAGCTCGACTCCTTTCACCTTGGCGGAACCGGCATTAGCGACACCCTGAGTCAATAAGACATCATCCTGCGTCCGGTAAATCAAATCCTTCAACTTGTTTTCGTAGTAAGTGGCACGCAGCAAGGTGCCGCTTCCCACCTGCTGCTCGACGCCTAACTCCCAGGATGTGACAGTCTCGGGCTTAAGGTCAGGATTGGGCGTATAGGTATAGCCGGTCGTGGGCGTCCACCAGCCAAAAGTATCGCGCAGATTGGGCGCATGGAAGGAGCTGCCAACAGAACCACGCAGGGTAGTCGCGTCGACGGGTCGATAAACCAGAGAGGCTTTCGGGCTGAAGTGGGTTTGACTGCGCGCAGAATACTCATTTTTAGAGGCTGGAGCTTTGACCTGCTCGATAAAACCTTCGGTGGACCAGATGTCGTAACGCCCGCCGATGTAAGCCATCAGACGGTCAGTGAGCGTGATTTCATCCTGGACATACAGGGCGTAAGAGGTATCCTCGCCCGCCGTCCTGTTCTGGATCGGGCCAGTCGCACCGGCGTCACGCCAGTCGCTGACGCTGTATGTGATCGTGTCGATCATCCGCTTGTTCGCCGAGAGTCCGGTTACCAGATAATGCCGGTCTGAAAGCGGAAGGCTGGCCTGCACAGAGCCGGAAAGCTCGTTGCTGGGGCGCAGCATGCGGCTTGCCGGCCCGCCGGCCAAGGTCGCCGAGGAGAGCAGTACAAAATAATTATTATATAAGGGGATATCCGTATAGCCGAGCGTAGCCTTAATCGCCCCTGCCTTGCCCAATTTCGTTTCATACTCTGCCGTGTAACGATTCACCTCCTTGATCTCGCTGTCGGGTCCGGTCAGGAAATTCTTTTCTGTTGCCGCCAGGTTGACACTGGTACCCGCCACTGTCACGTTGCCTACAATCGGATTGCCCGATGCATCGCGCAAATAGGTGTTGTAATGGTTGCGCCCAGAACTGTCGTAGAGAAACTGCGAAGCCCCAAGGGTTAGCCGTGATTCGGCCGGCAGGTCCACATACAGCTTCACGCCCAGGTTTTGCGAACTCCAGCCGTTCTTCCCCTTGTCGCCAACCAAATAGGCTGTTTCACCGCTGGCATTGGTTGTCCGCTGGGCACCCGTGACCGTTGTGCCGCCCGCCCCACTTGGCTTGAGCACGACCTCATCCTTGATGTAGCCATCGCTCTCCTTGTAGGCGTAATCGAACACGATACCGACGCGCTCGCCGACACGATCCTGGTAGACCAGGCTGCCGCTCTTGAAATTGTCAGTACCATAGCCACCCTTGACCGAGAACTCGCGCTTGGTCGGCGTCTTGGTGATGATATTGATCACCCCGCCCATGGCGCTGCCGCCGTAAAGAGAGGAAAACGGCCCCGGCACCACCTCAATGCGCTCGACTGTTTCGGCCGGCACCGACTCCCAGGTCACCGCGCCAATGTAAGGATCGTTAAGGGTTTGCCCGTCCACCAGCACCAGCGTCCGCGAGTAATCAGGGATGCCGCGCATAACCACATTGGTACCCATCACACTGGGCTCGTGCCCGCCCGGACGGGTAGTGTAAACCCCGGGCAGAAGCGTGAGCGCCTCATCCACCGAATGGATGTTGGCGTTTTCGATGTCCTTGGCGGTCACCACACTCACGGTAGCGGGCGCATCCATCGTATCCTTGGCAGTTTTGGTTGCCGTTACCACGACCTCCCCCAATTTGTCCGTGCCGCCCGTATCCGCCGCAAACACCGCACCGGACATGCCCGCGCACACCCCAGCCACCAAACCCCGCAATACTTTGTTGTTCATTTTCAGCTTCACTCTCTACAAGTTACATTTATTAAAATAATGTTCCAAGCGCCAAATAACCACCTTGATTCACACAAAAGGTTGATCTAAAGCAACCATCATGCCATGGATAACTGCCTGACCTGCAACAAAATCTGACAAATTTTCTGTGTGCGATACGGCACCCTTGCGCCATTTCGCACACTCCCTCAAATCGGATGTTGACGTATGAAATGAGTGTTCTTATACTGTGATTTATGGATAATTTCTCGCTCATCGGGCACTCCCCCGTCTTCCGCCAACTGCTGAATACGGCACAGCTGGTTGCCGCAACGCACGCGACCGTGCTGATCTGCGGCGAATCGGGCAGCGGCAAGGAGAACCTGGCGCGCTTCCTGCATAGCCACAGTCCCCTGGCGAGCCGGCCCTTCATTGCGGTCAACTGCGCCAACCTGCCGGAAAATCTGGTGGAGTCCGAACTGTTCGGCCACCGCCGCGGTGCTTTCAGCAACGCCATCGTCGACCGCGACGGCCTGGTGCGGGCAGCCCACAACGGGACATTATTCCTTGACGAGATCGGCGAACTGCCGCTGACGGCTCAGGCC
>JAIOJM010000340.1 GCA_019911785.1 Sulfuricella sp.
CTACGGTGAAAACTTGGCGACCCCGATGCAAAAAATTGCCGAGTATTGCTGCAAACCACACCGACTTGCTTAAATTGTGATCAATATACGACATGGGCATTGGTTTTATTTCGTTTTAACGCTAAGTCCGACAGGCTGCTAGGCGGGCGCGTTCGTGCCCCACCCTACATCAACACAATATCGTACTGCTCCTGACTGTACTGATTTTCCACCTGAAGATAAATCGGCTTGCCGATGAAATCGCCCAGCTGCGCCAGGCTTTGTGATTCCTCGTCGAGGAACAGGTCGATCACCTGCTGGGAAGCGAGGATGCGAAACTCGCGCGCGCTGAACTGGCGCGCCTCGCGCACCAGCTCGCGCAGGATGTCGTAGCACACCGTCTGCGCCGTCTTCAGAACCCCCCGCCCCTGACAGGTGCAGCAAGGCTCGCACAGGATGTGGGCCAGGCTCTCGCGGGTGCGCTTGCGCGTCATCTCCACCAGGCCAAGCGCGGAGAAGCCGTTCACCGTCATGCGCGTGCGGTCCTTCGCCAGCGTCTTCTTGAACTCGGCCAGCACCGATGCCTGGTGCTCCTCGTTGTCCATGTCGATAAAATCCACGATGATGATGCCGCCGAGGTTCCTCAGCCGCAGTTGGCGCGCGATCGCCTGCGCCGCCTCGAGGTTGGTCTTGAAAATGGTGTCGTCGAAATTGCGGCCGCCGACAAAGCCGCCGGTATTCACGTCCACCGTGGTCAACGCCTCGGTCTGGTCGATGATCAGGTAGCCGCCCGACTTCAGGTCGACGCGCCGCGCCAGCGCCTTCTCGATCTCGTTCTCCACGCCATGCAGGTCGAACAGCGGACGCTCGCCGGCGTAATGTTCGAGCAGGCCGACGACGTTGCTGGTGTACTCGAGGGCGAAACCCTGCATTTTCTGGAAGGTTTCGCGCGAATCCACCCGGATGCGGATGGTTTCCTCGTTGACGAAGTCGCGCAGCACCCGCAGCGAAAGATTCAGGTCGTGGTAGAGCAGGGTGGTCGGCTTGGCGCTCTTGGCTTTGTCGTTGATGTCGCGCCACTGCTTGCGCAGGTACTCGACATCGGCCTCAAGCTCGCTGTCGGAGGCCGCTTCCGCCATGGTGCGGATGATGAAACCGCCGCCCGCATCGGGTTGCAACAGGTGCTGCAACTTGTCGCGCAGCAGTTCGCGCTCGGCTTCGTCTTCGATGCGCTGGGAGATGCCGATGTGGGTCTCCTGCGGCAGAAACACCAGGAAGCGTCCGGCAATGCTGATCTGGGTGGAAAGGCGCGCGCCCTTGGTGCCGATCGGGTCCTTGATCACTTGCACCAGCAGGGTCTGCCCCTCGTGCAGGATCTTCTCGATCAGCCGGGTTTCCGCATCCTGGCGCTCCTGCCAGATGTCCGCCACATGGAGGAAGGCGGCGCGCTCCAGGCCAATCTCGACGAATGCCGACTGCATGCCCGGCAGCACCCGGCACACCCGGCCGACGTAAATGTTGCCCACCAGACCGCGGCTGCTGATGCGCTCGATATGGATTTCCTGGGCCACACCCTGTTGCATGACCGCCACCCGGGTTTCCTGCGGGGTGACGTTGATCAGTATTTCTTCGCTCATGATTTTGATTTTATCCACGGATTAACACGGATGTTCACGGATAATCTTGATCTGTGTAAATCGGTGGTAATCCGTGGCAAGTGATTTATAAAACCTCAATGCCGAACTGCGCCAGCAGCTCCGCCGTTTCGTATAGCGGCAGCCCCATCACGCCGGAGTAGCTGCCCTCGATTTTCTCGATGAACGCCGCCGCATACCCCTGGATCGCGTAAGCGCCAGCCTTGTCGAGCGGTTCGCCGGTCATGGCATAACGACGAATGGCACGATCGGTCAGCTTGCCGAATTGTACGATAGAGGCTGACAGCTTTTGCTCGATTCTGCCTGCTTTCGCCACCGCCACGGCAGTAAGCACTTCATGCCTTTTTCCCGACAAAGCCTGCAACATCTCCATGGCTTCGTCCCGGTTCGCGGGTTTGCCCATGATCCTGTCGTTCAGCACCACCGCCGTATCTGCCGCCAGCACGGGAAAAAACGGCAGCCTGCGCTGCTGCACGTGCAACCAGCCGGCCTCGGCCTTGGCGTGACTGACACGCAGCACGTAGTCATGCGGGTTCTCGCCGGGCAGGGGGCTCTCGTCCACATCCTTGCCACGCGCCAAGTCGTCCCGAAGCAGCAACAGTTCGAAGCCGACGCCGATTTGCATGAGCAACTCGCGCCGCCGCGGCGAGCGCGAAGCCAGGTAAATTTTTTTTACTGATTTCAAACCCTTACTCCCGATGATAGGGGTGGTTCTGGATCACGGTCACGGCACGATACAGCTGCTCCGCCAGGACCACCCGAACCAAGCCATGGGGCAGCGTCAGCCGGGACAGGGACCAGAGCCGGTTGGCCTGGCGCTTCACCTCCGGGTGCAAACCATCCGCGCCCCCGATGACGAAAGCCACGTCGCGCCCGCCGCGCATCCAGTCTTTCAGCTCGTCGGCAAGTTCCAGGGTGCTCCAGTCCTTGCCGTGCTCATCCAGCACAACCCGTATGCAATCGGCCGGCAGGGCGGCCTCGATGCGGCTCCGCTCCGCCTCGTGAACCTGTTCCCTGGTTTTTCCGCCGGCCCGCTTTTCCGGCTTGATCTCGACCAGTTCGATGCGGGCCTCGCGCGGCATGCGCTTGGTATATTCCCCGAAGCCCTCATTCACCCAAGCGGGCATCTTGTGGCCAACCGCCAGGATCAACAGTTTCACGGATGAACTTAAAAACAACAATTAACCACGAATGCCACGAATGTTCACGAATAAACACGAATAGTTAGAGGCCATAATTGTGTCGCCTGGAGGCGCCTACTTTTGGCACCAAACAGGTGAATCAGCGTATCCGTACTAACCAACTGATTATTCGTGAACATTCGTGTTTATTCGTGTAAATTCGTGGTTAAAAGCTTTTTCACGGATGAACCGTGGATTCCGCCAATTTAGGTTTCTTGCTCATGACCGGGCCGCCCCACAATTGTTCGAGATTGTAGTATTCCCGTACCGTGGGCTGCATGATGTGAACGACCACCGACCCCAGATCCACCAGCACCCACTCGCCGGTCTCCTCACCTTCCACGCCCTGCACATGCGCACCGGCTTCCTTGAGCTTTTTCTGCACGTTATCGGCCAGAGCCCGGGTCTGGCGGTTGGAATCGGCGCTGGCAATGATCATGTAATCGGTCATGCTGGTGAGCTTGCGCACGTCCATCACCACGATATCGCGCGCCTTGATGTCTTCCAGCGCATCAACCACTGCCTGTTTCATCGCTTCAAGTTCCATTGATGTCCTTATAGAGTCCGTTTGTCTGAATATAATCGAGAACCGCGTCGGGGAGCAAATAACGCGGACTGCGGCCGGCGGCGAAATCGCGGCGGATTTGGGTGGCGGAAATATCCAGCGCCGTAACCGGATGCACGAGGATGGCGCCGGACGGCGCATCACCCAAGGCTTCCGGCTCATTGACCAGGCGCCGATTGAGTTCATCCAGCAGCCCGGCGGGCAGGGCTGCAGCGGCCCGGGTAATGCCGGCCACGCCAGGACGCTGCGCCACCACGATATGGGTCAGGTCGAACAACTCGCGCCAGCGGTGCCAGGTAGTCAGGCCGAGAAAAGCGTCCGTGCCCATGAACAGGCACAGCGGCTGCATCGCGCCCAGCTCCCGGCGCAAATCCAGCAGGGTTTCCACCGTGTAGCTGGGTGTCGGCTTGAAGATTTCCCGCTCGTCGAGCGCGAACAGCGGGTTGCCGTCTATGCCCAGGCGCACCATTTCCAGCCGCTGTTGCGGCGAGGCGAAGGGCGGGGTGCGGTGCGGTGGCAGCCCCGCCGGAATGAAGCGCGCCTCGCTCAGAGCCAATCCTTCCGCCAGCTCCTGAGCCAGCCGCAGATGGCCGAAATGAACGGGATCGAATGTGCCGCCGAGTATGCCGATGGGAGGCGACATTCTGGTGATGGGTGATGGGTGATGGGTGATGGGCATTTCCATCCTACCGCTCACCGCTTACCCATTCCTCATCACCCATTCCCCCTCTATCAGTGATCTTCAA
Organism: Sulfuricella sp.; assembly: GCA_019911785.1. Next base: position 4,127 of record JAIOJM010000340.1, read on the forward strand.
TGTGATGCGTTTCCTCGGCAGGCAGGCCGGTATCGGGGTCGTTCCAGTCCGCAATGCCGATTTCCGCCTCCACCTCCGCCAGCGACTCGCCGGGCTCGTAATCGGAGTCGGCGTTGTATTCCATGTCCTGCACCGCCTCCAACAGCGTCGGGAATGGCCCGAACGCCTCGTCGGTTTCCCTGTCCTGCCAGTAAAAACCGTCCGGTCGTTCGATAATCCGGGTTTGGTCATACCCGGCTGGAGTTTCTGGAATGTTGATCGTCATACCGCCCTCCTTGGTAATAATGTTTTTTTATACACGAATCTGCCCATCACCCAGCACGATGAATTTCTGGCTGGTCAGTCCTTCCAGCCCGACCGGGCCGCGTGCGTGGATCTTGTCGGTGGAAATGCCAATTTCCGCACCCAGCCCATATTCGAAACC
>JAIOJM010000341.1 GCA_019911785.1 Sulfuricella sp.
TATCGTCGCCTGCTTCCAGCCCGACTTCAGCGCCTGCATCCTGGCTCCCGCCTGCCGGCTGAAAACCGCCATGGACGAGGCCCTGCACAGTTTTCTTGCGACGCTGGATCTGTACACCCTGGCCGATTTGATCGACAAACAACCAAATTAACAACGGATTCCCGATAACACCATGTTTATCGGGATGCTTACCATGCGAGCAAAACTGGTCACCAATAAATCAAGGTGGTTTGATTGGCGTTGCCAGCTTATACGGCAACTGGCTCCAGGTTGGATTTTTTGGTTTGTAAAACTCGTGGCTTATTTACCTCAAAGGTAACGCAATGAGCAATGCCCAAAACATCCCGCGCACATGTGCAGTGTGTGGAAAAAAAATCCCGGCACGGGAAGTGGTGTCAGGTGCGGCAGTCCGGGACGCCATCACGGAACAAATCCTTCGCGATCATCCGGAATGGTCTGCGGATGCGTTTATCTGCCGGTCCGATCTGGCACGATACAACACAGATTACGTGGAATCGCTACTCGAATCCGAGAAGGGGGAGCTCAGTTCCCTTGAAAAAGAAGTTCTGGAGAGCCTGCGGCAGCATGAACTCCTCGCCATGAACGTCGATGTCGAGTCAGAAAAAATGTGGACCCTGGGCGAGAGACTGGCCGACCGGCTAGCGGATTTTGCGGGCAGTTGGACTTTTCTGATTTGTTTTGGCGTGTTCATGGCAGCCTGGATAATCATGAACTCCCTGGTCCTCTACTGGCATCCGGTTGATCCGTTTCCATACATCCTGCTCAACCTGCTGCTCTCCTTTCTGGCGGCCATACAGGCACCAATCATCATGATGAGCCAGAACCGCCAGGAAGCGAGAGACCGGTTGCGGGCACAGCACGATTACCAGGTGAACCTGAAGGCGGAACTTGAGATCCGCCATCTGAATGAAAAGCTCGACCATCTTCTGACCCACCAGTGGGAGCGTCTGGTTCAGATTCAGCAGGTACAGATTCAGATGCTCTCACAATTGGAGAAGCGATGACGCTAACTTCTCGTGCGGATACGTCTAAACATAAAGCAGCCAACAGTACCCAAACTGAAATAAAGAAGGGTTCGCCAGGGTTCGCGGCCGAACCCCTTTGCTAACTGGAGAAACCTGAAGTCATGACCGAGGATCGTTTGGTAAATATCGAAATCAAACTCTCCCATCAGGAAGATGCTGTCGAAGAGTTAAACAAGGTGGTCTACCAGCAGCAAAAGAAGATCGACCACCTGGAAGCAATCTGCGAAGCGCTGATCCGGCATGTCAAGGAATTATCGGACAGCGCAGCCGAACAGCGCACAACGAACGAAACCCCGCCCCATTACTAGCCCGGCTGCCCGTCCGACCTTGGCCGCCAATACCTGGGCGCATATTTGACGAACCAGGGAGTAAAGCAGGCGAGCCAGACCGCCGCGGCAAGCAGGTAGAAATGACCTGCCGCCGCCCCGGCCAGCGGCAGGTCACCGCCGATGCGAGCCAGCGCGGCGAGCTGGAACCCCCAGAACAGTGCCCAGGTGGCGCTATCCGCCTCGAGTTCGGCACCGGAATGCCCCAGCGTGACGCGCGAGGCCATGCCCAGCACCATCGAGCCGAACAGGCCGATGGTCAGGGCATGCAGCGGCGCGAAGCCCAGCATGATTACGCCAGCCAGCAGCGCCAGGCTCTGCACGGCATACAGCGCCAGCGCGACCGAGGCCCAGGCAAAGCCGACGTGCAGCACCGCCAGCAAACGCACCTCGAAGCTGCGGCGCAGCTGCCAGTGCCAGCTCAAATACAGCGTCTGCGCCAGCAGGGGCAGGTCGAACAGCCACAGCCAGGCGTTCCAGCCCAGAATTTCCAGTATGCCGTGACCGTAAGCGCACACCAGCATCACGCCGAGCGCGCCGGTGGGCCGGACGATTTTGTAGTTGTCCAGCACCCGGCTGGAGAAGAACGGGATCATGCGGTGGCAGACGGTGAAGAAGATCGGCAGCAGCAAGAACCACACCCCGGCCTTGAAGGAAAACAGCGCGAACAGGGCGTTGCCGGTCACCAGCCAGAGCAGGTAGGCGAGCATGCCGAGCCAGCCCATGCCGAGGGCGACGCTGGTGATCTTGGGGTGCAGCTTGTCGGGGTGGCGCGCAGTGATCAGCACGTCAAGCAGGGCATAAAATGCGACACCCCAGCCGGCGAGCATCAGTGCCAGCGCGGCGATCAGCAGCCCTTTTCCGGCCAGCAGGCCGATGTAGAACAGCAGCACGCCGCACGCCAGCAGCAGGAAAGCCGGCACATAGCGGCGCGACGGCACCTTGGGGCCGTTCATCCAGTTGGGATAGACGGTCATCAGGAAGCCGAAGATGAAAAACGGGAAGAAGCCGTAGATCATCAGGAAGCCGTGCGCCCAGGCAGCCGGGATCGCCCAGGCCGGCGGCAGCCAGGCGGAAGTATGGCGACCGATCAACTCGATCAGCCACCAGGCGACAACGGCCAGCCCCTGTACCGCACCGGCCAGGAACATCATGCGATGGGGCGCGGCAGAAAATGTGCGCCAGACGGAATTAACTTGCGACATGTGAGCCTTGATTCAATCGTTAAGATGCCATTAATATACCATTTTACTCTGGTTTCACCCGGCTGGCCGCACTCGCCTTCAAGCAAATTGCCCAGGAACTTTCCCATGATGGAATACATCTTCTTCAGCGACAGCATTTCCCGGCGCTTCGCCGAATTCGCCCAAGTGCTGGGCATCCCCTGTCAGGAAAGACGCGACAAGATGGGCCTGATCATCGCCGTGCCGGAGGATCTGGACGACCTCATCGCAAACCGGCTGGAAACCTATTACGCCCACCTGCTCGACGAGCAGGCCGACATGGTGGAAGAAACCGAGCCCGACCTCAAGCACACCACCGCCATCAACATCACCCTGGCTGACGGCCGGCCCTGCGCGATCCGCATCGAGCCGGCGATGATGAACCGCCTGATGGGCTGCCTGAGCATAGCCGAAATCCACCAGCTCGCCACCACCATCGCCCGCAGCGTGGAGAATCCGGACAACCGTCCGCTGTGCCAGACCTGAATGGCTATCCTGAATGGGTAGCTTGAAGCTTGGTGCGCGACATGCTAGCCTGATCGGTCTTGATGATCCTGAATTCCGTTTTATTATCCGACAACCGCGTTAACGCCAGATGGTTCTTTCCGACCGCATCCATACCTACGGGCAGCTCCTGCTGCGACGCCACGGCGAGCGCGTGCACAAGATCGCCCTCGACGCCGGCCTGACCTGCCCCAACCGTGACGGCAGCAAGGGCATCGGCGGCTGCACCTTCTGCAACAACGAGTCGTTCAGCCCCAACGGGCGCAAGCCGCCCACCCTGCAGGAACAGCTGAGCTCGGGAAGGGCCGCCATCACCCGCTGCACCCGCGCCAAAAAGTTCATCGCCTACTTCCAGGCCTATACCAACACCTACGCCAAGATCGAGCAGTTGCGCACGATGTACGAGGAAGCCCTGGCGGAGCCTGACGTGATCGGGCTCTCCGTCGGCACCCGGCCCGACTGCGTGCCGCCGGAGGTGCTCGACCTGCTCGCCGGATACTGCGAGCGCGGCGTCGAAGTCGTACTCGAGCTCGGCCTGCAATCCGCCTTCGATGAAACCCTGAAGCGGGTAAACCGCGGCCACGGCCTGGCCGAATACCTCGCCACCACAACCGCAGCCCGGCAGCGCGGGATTCCCGTCTGCGCCCACCTGATCGTCGGCCTGCCCGGCGAAACCGAGGAACACTACCGCGCCAGCCTGGATACCGTGATCGGGCACGGCGTTGACGGACTCAAACTGCACCCGCTGCATATCGTCAAGCACACCGTGCTTGCCCAGGAATGGCGGCGCGGCGAATACCAGCCGCTGAGCCAGGAGGACTACACCCGCATCGCCGCCGACCTGATTGAACTCACGCCGGAGGACATTGTCTTTCACCGTGTCACCGGCACCGCATCCAGGGACATCCTGCTTGCCCCCGACTGGTGTTCGAAGAAATGGGATGTCCTCAACAAGATCGAGCAGGAACTGAGAAGGCGGGATAGCCGCCAGGGAAAATTTGCCCGCCCCGCAACAGAGGAAAAATTCAGATATGTCGCCTAAAGCATCTCTCGAACTGGTCTGCCCCGCAGGCAACCTGCCCGCCCTGAAGGTCGCCGTCGACAACGGCGCCGACTGCGTCTACATGGGCTTCAAGGACAACACCAACGCACGCGCCTTCGCCGGTCTCAACTTCGACCAGGCCAGCGCGCGCGAAGGGGTGCGCTACGCCCACGCCAGGGGCGCCAAGGTGCTGCTCGCGCTCAACACCTTTCCCCAGTCCGACAAGTGGGAGCGCTGGCAGGCGGCGGTGGACAACGCCGTGGAACTGGGCATCGACGCCGTCATCCTGGCCGACCCCGGCCTGATGCGCTACGCGGCCAGGAACTACCCGAACCTGCGCCTGCATCTCTCGGTGCAGAGCTCGGCGACAAATTACGAAGCGATCAACTTCTACCACGAGCACTTCGGCATCCAGCGCGCGGTCATCCCGCGCGTGCTGTCGCTCGCCCAGGTCGAGCAGGTGGTGAAGAACACCCCGGTAGAAATCGAGCTGTTCGGCTTCGGCGGCCTGTGCGTCATGGTCGAGGGGCGCTGCGCCCTGTCCTCCTACGCCACCGGCGAATCACCCAACACCTGTGGCGTGTGCTCGCCGGCCAAGGCGGTACGCTGGGAACAGACCCCCAAGGGCCTGGAATCGCGACTCAACGGCATCCTCCTCGACCGCTACGGCAAGGACGAAAACGCCGGCTACCCGACCCTGTGCAAGGGCCGCTTCGAGGTCAACAACGAAACCTACTACGCCATCGAGGAGCCGACCAGCCTCAACACCCTGGAAATGCTGCCGCAGATGATCGAGATGGGCATCGCCGCAATCAAGATCGAAGGCCGTCAGCGCAGCCCCGCCTACGTCGAGCAGGTCACCAAAGTATGGCGCGCCGCCATCGACGCCGCCAAGCGTGCGCCGGACAGCTACACCGTCAACCCGGCGTGGATGGCGCAACTGAACAAGGTCGCCGAGGGGCAGCAGAACACCCTGGGCGCGTATCACCGGCCATGGAAATGAAAAGCGATTTACCGCAAAGGACGCAAGGTAACGCAAAGGAAAGCCTTTTATGAATATGAAGTTGAATTCCTTCGCGTACCTTTGCGCCCTTTGCGGTGAAAAAAGTTTTTAAAGAGAACTCAACATGAAACTAGCACTAGGCCCCATCCTCTACTACTGGGAACGCGACTCCGTCTTCAATTTCTACGACGAGATCGCGCAAAGCCCGGTGGACATCGTCTACCTCGGCGAAACCGTCTGCTCGCGCCGCCACACCCTGCGCACCGAGGACTGGCTTGAAGTCGCGGACAGGCTCGCCGCCGCCGGCAAGGAAGTGGTGCTCTCCAGCCAGGCGCTGATCGAGTCGGAATCCGACCTGAAGACCCTGCGCCGTATCGTCGGCAACGGCAAGTTCATGGTGGAAGCCAACGACATGGGCGCGGTGCACCTGCTTGCCGCCGCGAAAATTCCGTTCGTCGCCGGCCCCCACATCAACACCTATAACCCGCAGACGCTGGCCCTGCTGGCTGAACTCGGGGCGAAGCGCTGGGTCATGCCGGTGGAAATGTCGCGCGACGCGCTAGCCCACATGCAGGCAGCGCGTCCCGCCGGCATGGAGACCGAGGTGTTCGCCTACGGCCGCCTGCCGCTGGCCTTCTCGGCGCGCTGCTTCACCGCCCGCCACCACAACCTGCCCAAGGACGACTGCCAGTTCCGCTGCATGGACTACGCCAACGGCCTCACCCTGAACACCCGCGAAGGCCAGCCCTTCCTTGCGCTGAACGGCACCCAGACCCAGTCCGCCAGCGTCTACAACCTGATCGGCGAAATCCCCTCCATGCACGACACCGGCGTCGACGTGGTGCGCGTCAGCCCGCAGGCGTTTTTCACCGCCAAAATCCTCAAGCTGTTCCGTGAAGTCATGGACAAGCGTCTCCCCGCCCAGACGGCGATGCAGCAGATGGCCAAGCTGATGCCCGACCAGGCCTGCGACGGCTACTGGCACGGCCGGCCCGGCATCGAACAGAGCTA
>JAIOJM010000342.1 GCA_019911785.1 Sulfuricella sp.
CCAAAATCCAGTCCGATGAGGATCTCGTCATGACCATCGCTAACAGACACCAGCGAAGGCAAAGCGCCTCCGCCTCTCAGTATCGAAAACAAGAACTTACCCTGCCAGCATCATTCGGCGGGGAAATCTGACAAAGTAGAACTAGAGGCGCCTACTTTTGGGGAATATTTGGGTCTGTTGGGTTACGCGATAAGGCCGCTAACCCAACCTACATGTCTGTGTTCTCTGTGGCTATGAATTTGGAGTTTTTATGTTAGATATTCAACAACTACGCAATGATCTGGATGGGGTGGCGAAAGGATTGGCGACGCGGGGTTTTACGCTGGATACCTTGGCTTTCCAAGCTTTGGAAGGCGAGCGCAAAACCATCCAGACCCGGACCCAGGAGTTGCAGGCTAAGCGCAATGCCACTTCCAAGCAGATCGGCCAGGCCAAGTCCAAGGGCGAGGATGTCAGCGCCATCATGGCGGAAGTGGCCAATCTGGGCGACGAGCTGAAAGCGGCCGAAGTGAATCTTGAAGACATCCAGGGCAGGATGAACGAGATTCTCCTCACCATCCCCAATCTGCCTCACGAAACCACGCCCACCGGCAAATCCGAGCATGACAATGTGGAAGTGCGCAGGGTAGGCACGCCGCGCAGTTTCGATTTCCCGGTCAAGGACCATGTGGATGTGGGCGAGGGGCTGAACCAGCTGGATTTTGGTACGGCTGCGAGAATCAGCGGGGCGCGTTTCTCGGTAATGCGTGGCCAGCTTGCGCGGCTGCATCGGGCACTGGCCCAGTTCATGCTCGATGTGCATACCCAGGAGCACGGCTATACCGAGGTTTACGTCCCTTATCTGGTGAATGCCGATTCCATGCGCGGTACCGGTCAACTGCCCAAGTTTGAGGCCGATCTGTTCGCGGTGCAGAAGAACGAAAACGAAAAGCTGTATCTGATTCCTACAGCTGAAGTGCCGCTGACCAACATGGTGCGTGACGAGATCGTGGCGCTGGAAAGCCTGCCGCTGAAATTCGTCGCCCACACGCCGTGCTTCCGCTCCGAGGCCGGCTCCTATGGCAGGGACACGCGCGGCATGATCCGCCAGCACCAGTTCGACAAGGTGGAGTTGGTGCAGATCGCTCATCCGTCGAAATCCTACGAGGTGCTGGAGGAGCTGACGGGCCAGGCTGAAACCATCCTGAAAAAACTGGAACTGCCTTACCGGGTGATGGCGTTGTGCAGTGGGGATATCGGCTTTTCTTCAGCCAAGACCTACGATCTGGAAGTGTGGCTGCCGGCGCAGAACGCTTACCGGGAAATCTCCTCCTGCAGCAATTTCGAGGCTTTCCAGGCGCGGCGCATGCAGGCGCGCTACCGCAACGAGAAAGGCAAGCCGGAGCTGGTGCATACCATCAACGGTTCCGGCCTGGCGGTTGGCCGGACGCTGGTGGCGATCCTGGAGAACTATCAGAACGCGGACGGCAGCGTTACTGTTCCTTCGGTCTTGCGTCCTTATCTGGGCGGGCTGGAGAAGCTGCAAGCCTGACCCCCTCTTTTTTTGTGGTAGCCAGTGCGGGGTAGGGGGATTTGTAGGCGGGCTCGAATTTCGTCATGATGTTGTAATAGTTGCGGATGTTTTCCACGAAAATCACTGCTTCGCCGCCGCGCGCGTAGCCGTGCTTGAGGGAGGTGTGGTAGGCGGCTTTGCTCAGCAGTGGCAGGGCTTTCTTCAGATCGGCCCATGAGTCAGGGTTGAGCTTGTTCTGTTGCGCCAGGACCCGCGCGTCTTCCAGGTGGCCCATCCCCGAGTTGTAGGCGGCCAGGGCTATCCAGGTCCTGTCTGGCTCGGGAATGCGCTCCGGCAGGGCTTCCTTCAGAGTGAGAAGGTAGCTGGCCCCCGCCGGAATGTTTTCCTTCGGGTCGAGCCGGTCGTTGACCCCCAAGTGGTCGGCCGTGTCCGAGGTCAGCATCATCAGGCCGCGCACCCCGGTCGGTGAGGTGGCCAGGGGATCCCAGTGGGATTCCTGGTAGCCCAGGGCGGCAATCAGCCGCCAATCGATATCGGTGATTTCCTGCGCCTTCTGGAACAGTTTCCGGTAGCTCGGCAGGGTAGCATTCATTTTTTCCAGGAAGGTGACCACGTCGATGCGGTTCAGTCGCTCGATGTGGCCGTAGTAGCGATCGAGCAGGCGCCGCAGCGTGCCGTCTTTATGGATGCGGTCAAAGAATTGCTGGGCCTTGCCGTACAGGTAAGGGTCGACGTCTTTCGGAAATGCCCAGGCCAATTGCTCCGGCTGGCCCAGGTTGAAGGCAACGCCCAGGTCGGGAAAGAGGTTCTGCGTCATGGAAACGAAGTGGGAGTCGGCAATGGAATAGTCTGCCTCGCCATTCGCCACTTTTTCCAGCAATTCCTCGATTTCCATGGAAGTGACTTCGTGCCACTTCAGCTTAGGGTTTTTTTTCCTGGTCTGTTTGAGCCTTTCCACATAGCTGCTGCCGGCGATGACCTCGATTCTTTTTCCGATCAGATCCCCAATGTCGTCGGGCTTCAAGGTGAGATTGTTGTAAACGATTTGCTGCTGAACGGTTTGATAGGCGGGGCCGAAACGGATGATTTTTTCCCGTTCCGGGGTGATGGTCAGTCCCGCGGCAACCAGGTGTGCCTGCTTCTTGGTCAGGGTAGGGATGATTTTGCTGAACTCGGCGGCGACGATGAACCGGACATCGACACCGAGTTCTTGGGCGAACAGCTTGACCAGGTCGTATTCCAGCCCGGCATAATTGCCGTACGCATCCTCGTAATAGGTGGTGGGGCTGTTGCGGGTCAAAACCACCAATTCGTGGTTTTCCTGCACCGGCGGGATGGGGGGTTCTGGAATGCTGCACGACCCCATTCCCAGCACAAGGATCAGCGGAATAAACAGGCGCATGGCAAAAGTTTGACCTGCTTTGGCGACTTTGTCCATGTTTCAGGTTCAACTATCTCCCCTGAACTGGTAGAATGCAGGCCTTGCGGAGAGGTGGCAGAGTGGTCGAATGTACCTGACTCGAAATCAGGCGTAGGTTCAAACCTACCGTGGGTTCGAATCCCACCCTCTCCGCCATCTTACAATTCCCCTTCTCTTTGCCCGCTCGGGCACCGCTGAGTTTGATACGGCAGGCCTGTTTAGACCGTGTCAAAATACTTATATGCATATAAATAAATGTGAACAAACTGATTTCATAATGTCTGTAAAATCAGTCTAGATAGTCACATTAATTGCATCCTGAGTAAGCCGGGACTCACCGGCTTGGCGAGAAAATGATCATGCAGCAATCAGTCAGTCATACTGAAAATTCCAAGGACCGTGTCGAGGTCAAGAACACGACTTGCTACATGTGCGCCTGCCGCTGCGGCATTCGTGTCACGGTGAAGAACGGCGAGGTGCGCTACATCGAGGGCAACCCCGAGCACCCCTTGAACCAGGGCGTGATCTGCGCCAAGGGTTCTTCCGGCATCATGAAGCAGTATTCCCCCGCACGCCTGACCCAACCGTTGCGACGTAAGCCTGGCTCCGAAAGGGGGGCGGGGGAGTTTGAGCCGATTTCCTGGGAGGAGGCGTTTGCCCTGATGGCGGAGCGGCTGGCCGGGATACGCGCTACCGATCCGAAAAAATTTGCGCTTTTCACCGGCCGCGACCAGATGCAGGCGCTGACCGGGCTGTTCGCCAAGCAGTTCGGCACGCCCAACTACGCTGCCCACGGCGGCTTCTGCTCGGTGAACATGGCCGCGGGCATGATCTACACCATCGGCGGTTCGTTCTGGGAATTCGGCGGGCCCGATCTGGATCGTGCCAAGCTGTTCGTGATGATAGGCACCGCCGAAGATCATCATTCCAACCCGATGAAGATCGCACTTTCCAAATTCAAGCGCAACGGCGGCCGCTTCGTTTCGATCAACCCGGTGCGCACCGGGTATTCCGCCATCGCCGACGAGTGGGTGCCGATCCGCCCCGGCACGGACGGCGCGCTGATGTTGGCGCTGATACATGAGATTATCCGCCTCGGGCTGTATGACCGCGATTTCCTGGTGCAGTACTCGAACTCCGCCGAACTGGTGAACCTCGACGAAAAGAGCAGCGAGTTCGGCATGTTCGTGCGCACCGAAGTGCCGGAGGAGGAGGGTTGCTTTGACCCGCAGAACAAGCTGTGGTGGGATAGGGTTTCCAACAAGCCGGTGGTAACCCACGCCAAGGGTGCCGACCCCTTCCTCCTCGGCGAATTCAGTCTCCATGACGGCACCCCGGTGAAGCCTTCCTTCCAGCTCCTGCAGGAGCGGGTCAAGGACTACACGCCGGAATGGGCGGAAGGGATTACCGGCATTTCGGCCGAGACCATCCGCCGCCTCGCCCACGAGATGGGGGTTACCGCGCGCGACCAGAAGATCGAGCTGCCGATCGCCTGGACCGACACCTGGGGCAAGGAGCACGAAACCGTGACCGGCAATCCGGTCGCCTTCCATGCGATGCGCGGCCTGGCCGCCCATTCCAACGGCTTCCATACCATCCGCGCCCTGTCCATTTTGATGAGCCTGCTCGGCACCATCGACCGCCCGGGAGGGTTCCGCCACAAGGCACCGTTCCCGCGCCCGATTCCCCCTTGCGCCAAGACGCCCAAGGGTCCGGAAGGGGTGCGAGCCGATACGCCGCTGGGCGGCATGGCGCTGGGCTGGCCGGCAGAGCCGGACGACCTGTTCGTCGACGAGAACGGCGAGCCGGTGCGGCTCGACAAGGCGTTTTCCTGGGAATACCCGCTCGCTGTCCACGGTCTGATGCACAACGCCATTACCAATGCCTGGCGCGGCGATCCCTATCCGATCGACACCATGCTGATCTTCATGGCGAACATGGCGTGGAATTCGTCGATGAATACGGTGCAGGTGCGCGACATGCTGAAGGACAAGCGCGAGGACGGCGAGTACAAGATCCCCTTCCTGATCGTGTGCGACGCCTTCCAGTCCGAGATGACCGCCTTTGCCGATCTGGTGCTGCCGGATACGACTTATCTCGAACGCCATGATGTGATGTCCATGCTCGACCGGCCAATTTCGGAATTCGACGGCCCGGTGGATTCGGTGCGCATTCCGGTGGTGCCGCCCACGGGCGAGTGCAAGCCGTTCCAGGAGGTGCTGATCGAGCTTGGCTCGCGCCTCAAGCTGCCGGTATTCGTCAACCCGGATGGCTCGCGCAAGTACCGTGATTACCCCGATTTCATCATCAACTATGAAACCGAGCCGGGTTCCGGCATCGGTTTCCTCGCCGGCTGGCGCGGCAAGGGTGGCGAGAAGTTCATGCGCGGCGAGCCCAATCCGCGCCAGTGGGAGATGTACGCCAAGAACAACTGCGTCTATCAATACCACCTGCCCCGTTCCTACCAGTACATGCGCAACTGGAACCAGGGCTATCTGGAATGGGCGCAGCGCCACCGCCTGACGCGCTATGCCGAGCCGATCAACATCCATATCTATTCCGAGGTGCTGCAGAAATTCCGTCTCGCCGCCCAGGGCAAGACCGATGGGCGTCAGCCTCCCGAGCGCCTGAGGCAGCGCATCGAAACGTATTTCGATCCACTGCCGTTCTACTATGAGCCGCTGGAGGTGCAGCTCAGTGACAACGCGAGGTATCCGCTCAACGCAGTGACCCAGCGCCCGATGGCGATGTATCACTCGTGGGATTCGCAGAATGCCTGGCTGCGTCAGATCCACACCCATAACTACCTGTTCGTGAACCCGCTGACCGCGCAGGCCCAGGGTATCGCCGACGGCGACTGGATCTGGGTCGAGTCGATGCACGGCAAGGTGCGCTGCATGTGCCGTTACTCCGAGGCGCTCGAACCCGGTACGGTGTGGACCTGGAACGCCATCGGCAAGGCCAAGGGAGCGTGGAACCTGGCGCCGGAAGCGAACGAGTCGGAAAAGGGATTCCTGCTGAACCACCTGATTTCCGAAGAGCTGCCGGCCAACCGCGATGGCGCCCACCTTTCCAACTCCGACCCGGTCACCGGGCAGGCGGCGTGGTACGACGTCAAGGTGAAAATCACCAAGGCGGCCGAGGGCGAGCCGGAACAGACCTCCCCGCAATTCACCCCCGTGCCTGCAGCACCCGGTACCAGCAAGGTACGGCGCGCCTGGCAGGCGTTTTTTGCTGGAAAAGGAGAGTGGAAATGACCCAGCTCGCCCTGGTCATCGACCTCAATGTTTGCGTCGGCTGCCATGCCTGCGTCACCAGCTGCAAGGAATGGAATACCTCCGGTCCGGCGGGAGCGATGTCGGACGACCGTCCCTACGGCGCCGACCCGACCGGCACCTTCTTTAACCGGGTGCAGACCTACGAGGTTGGCAGCTTCCCCAAGACCGAGACCGTGCATTTCCCCAAATCCTGTTTGCATTGCGAGGAGCCGCCTTGCGTGCCGGTGTGCCCGACGGGCGCTTCGTACAAGCGCAAGGAGGACGGTATCGTGCTGGTGGACTACGACAAGTGCATCGGCTGCAAGTATTGCTCCTGGGCCTGCCCCTACGGCGTGCGCGAAATCGACGAGCACCAG
>JAIOJM010000343.1 GCA_019911785.1 Sulfuricella sp.
ATGCCTGACACCCCAAAACCTTCACTTGCGAAAGGAGGAAAAAACACTCATTCTTGACCCCGTTCGAGACCCCGATTCGGGTGTGTCCAGGTGGCGCCATTAGGCCGATCTTGGGTGGCGCCATTGGGGTGATCCGTGACAGGGGCTGTTCACCATGACAGAAGCCCGAATGCTGGCGAGCCAATCCCGATGAGGAAACCACTGACTGGAGAGCCGTGTGCGGGAGAACCGCACGCACGGTTCGGAGGGAGGGGAGGGCGAGAGCCTTTCTCTACCCCTATCGGAATTTGATTTATTCAGCGCCTCCTTCAGCCCCGCCGAGGTCATTGGCAATCTCCCGGAACTGTTCCAGCGCCGCCTCCAGGTCTTCGACAATCTCCGCGGCGATCACCTCCGGCGCAGGCAGGTTGTCGGAATCCGACAGCGATTCGTCCCTGAGCCAGAAAATATCCAGGCTGGCCTTGTCGCGGTTGGCGAGCTCCTCGTAGTCATAAACGCGCCAGCGGCCGTCCGGGTTTTCTTCTGACCAGGTGGCGTTCCGGTGGTGCCGATTCTCCGGGTTGTAGCACTTCACAAACTCATCCAGATCCCCCCGCTTCAGTGGATTGGTCTTGAGCGTAAAGTGGATGTTGGTGCGCAGGTCGTAGATCCACAGCTTCCGGGTCCACGGGGTTTCTGAAGCGGGCTTCTTGTCGAAGAACACCACATTCGCCTTCACACCCTGGGCGTAGAACAGGCCGGTGGGCAGGCGAAGCAGGGTATGGACGTCGCACTCGTGCAGCAGCTTGCGGCGGATGGTTTCACCCGCACCACCCTCGAACAACACGTTGTCCGGCACTACCAGGGCGGCGCGGCCGTTCTGCCTGAGCAGGGTTTTCACGTGCTGGACGAAGTTGAGCTGCTTGTTCGAGGTGGTGGCCCAGAAGTCGTCGCGCTCGACGATGTCGCGCTCCTTGCTGACCTTGCCTTCCTCGCCGACGATGGTCGTGCTGCTCTTCTTGCCGAAGGGCGGGTTGGTCAGCACCAGGTCGAAGCGATCGCCGGGGTCGGCGGCGAGAGAATCAGACACCGCAATCGGCTCGAACTCCTGGCTGCCGATGCCGTGCAGCAGCATGTTCATGGCACACAGCCGGGCGGTGGCCTGCACCAGCTCCCAGCCCTTGAAGCTTTCCCCTCGGAGTTTCTTCTTCTCCGCCGAAGTCATGTTGGGATAGTGCTTCACCACATAGTCGTGGGCCGCCAGCAGAAAGCCTCCGGTGCCGCAGGCCGGGTCGCAGATGGTCTCACCAGGCTTGGGCGCCATGGCATCCACAATCGCCTGGATCAGCGGGCGCGGCGTGAAATACTGGCCAGCGCCGGACTTGGTATCCTGGGCATTCTTCTCCAGCAGGCCCTCGTAGGCGTCGCCCTTCACGTCGGCGCTCATCGACACCCAGGTTTCCTTGTCGATCAGGTCCACGATCAGCCGCCGCAGCTTGGCCGGGTCCTGAAACTTGTTCTGGGACTTGTTGAAGATCAGCCCGAGCAAGCTCTTCTGGCTGCCCAGTTGTTCCAGCGTGTGGCGATAGTGGTCGAACAGCTCGTCGCCGTCCTTCTTCACCAGGCTGGTCCAGTCATAGCCGGCGGGCACCGGGCTGGGCTGGTTGTAGGGCGGCCTGCTGCGCTCGTCGGCCATCTTGAGGAACAGCAAGTAGGTGAGCTGCTCGACATAGTCGCCGTAGCTCATGCCGTCGTCGCGCAGGACGTTGCAGTAGTTCCAGAGTTTCTGGACGATCGCCGGGGAGTTCATCGCTTACTCCTTGACTGGCGGAAGAAGTTGCCTCAGCGTTTCGATCAATTCAGGCAAGTCGTCCTTGGCTGTGCGGTAAAGGCGCACATGGTCGATCCGGCCATATTCATGGGCCAGGATATTGCGCTGCCCTATGATTTGGCGCCATGGAATCTCGGGGTGGGCTTTCTGGAAGGGTGTGCTCACCCGTCGCGCTGCCTCGCCGATGATCTCCATGGCCCGTTCCAGAGCGAGTTTGCGCACTTCGTCTCCGGAAAACGCCTCCGGTTGAAGGCCTGCCACGACTTCGCGGGCTCGCTCTGACGCGTCGAGCATGTCCCATAGATAGGCTGGATCGCGGTCATCACTCGGCATAGACGCGCTCCAGTTCTTTCAGGATTGCCTGTCTCCGGTAGGGATTGCGAAGGATTTCTGATGTTGCAATGTCCACTGGGCGGTCGAAGATTCGCTGTAACTCGTCTCGCATGTCCACCAGTTCGAACAAGCCGGATGTCGCTCCTTCTGCGAACTCGATCAGCACATCCACATCGCTGTCTGGCCTAAAATCCTCGCGTGTCGCCGAGCCAAAAAGCGAGAGCGCGCGGACGTGATGCCGGCGGCAGAACTCTGCCACTTCTGATTTTGAAACTTTCAGAGCGGGATTGATCATTCCATTGGTCTCCAAGCTGTCCCTGCATTGTAACGCACTCGCCGCAGCTTGGCCGGGTCCTGGAACTTGTTCTGGGATTTGTTGAAAATCAGGCTGAGCAAACCTTTTGGGCTACCCAACTTCTCCAACGTATGACGATAGTGGTCGAATAATTCATCGCCATCCTTCTTCACCAGGCTAGGCCAGTCATAGCCGGCAAGTACCGGGCTGGGCTGGTTATAGGGTGGCCTGCTGCGCTCGTCGGCCATCTCTCCCAATTTCCCCCTCTCCCTCTGGGAGAGGGCTGGGGTGAGGGCAAGCTGCTCAGAGCCTGCCCTGAGCGAAGTCGAAGGGTATGCGTAAATACCGAAAGGGATTAGCGCCATGAGCATTTCTGGTGACACAACGACTAAGCGCACTGCGTCGATGAGGCGATTCATGGGTGTTCCAGACCACGTTCTTCACTGATCTGCTGGAAGACAGCGAACGCGCGCTCAAATAGAACTTCGGGTTCCGGGTCAGTATCAAGCAAGAAACTCTTCTGGTTTTCGCTCGTGCGGATCACGACTTCCTGATCTCCTTCCCTACCTCTGACCCTTGCACGTCCGTAGCCATCCGCGGCCATCAATAGGGCCGCATCCCCAACGCCATCAAGCAGCGGCTCCATCATCTCCAACACTCGGCTACTGGTTATCTCTGCACGCAAGACTGCCTCCGCTATCTCCTTCACACGGGTATCGATGCCACTGTCCGCCTGTTCCTTGATCTGGATTTCAGTCAGTCTACGCTTGCGTAGATAGTCACTAAGTGACTTCCAACATGGGGCAAAGAGCGGGTTAGGCGGGGATACTGCCGCCTGCAATTCGGTGATTCGATCCAGCTTAGACAGCCTCATCACGAAGGTTCTCAGGTCCGTAACCGGATCAATATCACAACCGGCGAGAAGGAATTTGTACTCAACCAGTTCTTTGAAAACCCGCTCAAACTGTTCACGTGGAAGTGCATTCCAAATATGGCGATATGCCAATCCACTGTAGTCCGGCAAGTATACAAATGCGCTGGAGGCATCTATAAGGTTTCGTACCTCGGCTTCTGCAGACGCATGTTCATCTTCCCGGACAACACCAACTGCCCCCTGCTGCCTGTACTTCGCGAGCCGCGCGTAAAACCCTTTCTCCTGCCCTTGTGCACCGAAAGCACGAAAATCTGTAAAGCTATATCGTGTGCCACGAAACTCAATAGTCACCGGCTCGCGCATTGCTTCGACTATCTTTTCCTTCGTCAACTCGCCGCGCTTCAATACGCGGGCCAAATAGAAGCGAGACTGTCGTGCCATTTCTACTCCTTATATTTATCAGTACGAAATGCGCGGGCTAGTACAGAGCCACGTAGAACTATCCCCCCGCGTCAGAATAGTTGTCGCCCCGATATAATCTTGAACTTGGGGGCGATAAGGATGAAAGATGGCTCGGTACGGAGAAGCATTCAGGAACAGAGTGGTGGCGCGGTTGTTGCCACCGGAGAGCGCCAATGTGGGCGCGGTGGCGAAAGAGATTGGAGTGTCGGTGCAGACATTGGAAAGATGGCGTGAGGAGGCGCAATCCAGGCCCGCCCGAGGGCGGGCCTGGACTGCGAGCGCCCGACTCGAAGCGGTGATCACCACGGCGGCGATGGATGAAGCCGGCAAAAGCGCGTGGTGCCGCGAGCACGGCGTATATCCGGTGGAATTGGACAAGTGGCGGTTGAATGCCATGACGGCGCTGGCAGAGCCCGAGGAGGCCCGCGCGAGTCCGCAATCCACGCGGCAAGACAAGAAGCGTATCAAGGAACTCGAGCGCGAGCTGCTGCGCAAAGACCGGGCCTTGGCCGAGACAGCCGCGCTGCTCGTGCTGTCAAAAAAAGTCACGGCGATCTTCAACAAGGGAGAGGCCGAATGATCGGCCTCGAAGATCGCCAAGCGTTGGCCCGAGACATCGATGTGGCGCATACCGCCGGCGCGCGGCTCAAGCCTGCCTGCGAGACGGCCGGCATCGATTTGCGCACCCTCCAGCGCTGGCAGGCCGCCGATGGCCTCGTCAGCGGTGATGGGCGGCCGCAGGCTGTGCGCCCGGTGCCGGGCCATGCCCTGAGCGAGGCCGAGCGTGCGCACCTGCTTGCCGTGGCCAATGAGCCGCGCTTTGCTGCCGTGCCCCCGGCGCGCATTGTGCCCATGCTCGCCGACGAGGGCGTCTACCTCGCCAGCGAATCCACCTTCAGCCGCGTGCTGAAGGCCCACGGGCAAACCGCCCACCGCGGGCGCGCCAAGGCGCCCAAGGCGGTCAGGCCGCCCACCACGCACATCGCCACCGAACCGCGTCAGGTGTGGTGCTGGGACATGACGTATCTGCCCGCACAGGTGATGGGGCGCTGGTTCCATCTTTATCTCATCCTGGACCTGTACAGCCGCAAGATCGTGGGCTGGGAAGTCCATGACGCCGATCATGCCGACCATGCCGCACACCTGGTGCGCCGCACCGCGCTGGCCGAGGGGATTGCCGCGATGGGCACCAAACCCGTGCTGCACGGCGACAACGGCTCTACGCTCAAGGCCACAACGGTGCTGGCGATGCTCAACTGGCTGGGCGTCAAACCCTCTTACTCCCGACCTCGCGTGAGCGACGACAACGCCTATGCCGAGTCGCTGTTTCGTACCGCCAAGTACCGGCCCGAGTTTCCCGCCAAGGGCTTTGCCGACCTCGACCAGGCTCGCACCTGGGCCGCTGGCTTCGTCCATTGGTACAACGTCGATCACCGTCACAGCGGCATTCGTTACGTCAGCCCAGCTCAACGCCACGCCGGCGACGATCATGCGATTCTGGCTGCACGCCATGACGTGTACCTCAGGGCGCACGAACTCAATCCGGCGCGCTGGTCGGGCAACACGCGAAATTGGGCGCCCATCGGCGCCGTAACCCTCAACCCCGAACGCGACTCCATCATAAAGACGCATTTGGCTGGTAACGATATTCAGCCGTTGGCTGCATGACCGAGGCGACAACTATCTTGACACGCGCCGCTATGGCGCGCTGGAGGTTAGCGTTGACCTGCGCTTCGGCTTCGTCGGCGAGAGAGAGGCGACGGTCGATTTCGGCGACTATGTTTTGCTGTTCCATGGCCGGTGGCAATGGGACAGCAAATGGTAATAAGGCTCCTTGGTTGATAGTGTTTTGGCCAGCACTGGAAACCTTATTCAGGTCAATATATCGACGGAACCTTTCTGAATCCGCGTAGAGCCTCAGCCAGACCGACAAGTTGGGATTAGCGCATCGAACACGGATGAAATGGTCACAGAAAAGAGCATCTTCATTCGTGCTACGTACCAATACGAAGCGTCCTACCAATTCAGGGCTGCCATTCACTCGCAGAATAAGAAGATCATTTGCGGCCAGTACGTACTTACGCGTTTCGTCGACCGTACAGTTGATCCGCCGTACGTCAGCATAGGAAATCTCTCCATCACTGATATCAGCCAAGCGAAGCACAATTTGTGGCTGTCCTTCTACTTGTGATCGCTTGCCGTACCCATTCATCAGCTCTGAAGTCAGCTGCTCAAACGTCGCCCACACCCACCCCTCCGGCAATTCGGGCAGGTTAGTGGTGTCAGGGGCAGCGGGTTCGGGGTATTTCTTTTTCCAGGCGTCGTCCTTGGGGGGTTTGCCCTTGGCCTTCATCTTGGCAAGTTCGGCTTGTTCCCATTTGGCGCGGCGTTCGGCGAGGATGCGCTGGAGGAGCTCGCTGGCAGGTTGGGTGTCGGGGTGTTGTTTGCGCCAGGCTTCGGTGAGCTTGCCCTCGACGGCGGCTTTGAGGACGGCGGCTTTGTAGCGCTTGAGGTTGGCCTTGACGCGCTTGAGGTTGGCGACGGCTTCGTCGAGGCGGGAGAATTGTTTTTCGATTTCCGCGACGATGCGTTTTTGTTGGTCAGGCGGAGCGACGGGAATCTGGATTTCCGCTAGCTTCTTACCATTAACGTTTGGTTGCCCTATGCCTGCTTGGCTTTCGCTAATTTGCTGCCAGTAGTTAGATGAGCGAAAGAAATACGAAACATACTTCGGTTCGATGTCTGGTCGCAGTCGAACGCGAATCAAATAAGACGCAAAGACAGACTCCGGTATTAATCCAGTAATTAGGTAACTCTTTCCAACAGTGGCACCGGTTCGGGCGAAGACAAGATCGCCTTGACGCAGGAGATATTTCTCTTTGTCTTTAGCATCAATGACACAGAAAGGCACCCGGCTCCAATCCACTTTGTCA
Source organism: Sulfuricella sp. (assembly GCA_019911785.1). The sequence goes on from JAIOJM010000343.1 coordinate 6,708, forward strand.
TCTTGGATGTCAGTAATACGCAAGAACCTTGGCCCTACTTTTTCCTGTTGGGCCTTTTCCGTGTAACCGTATTGAATCGCAGTAGCCAACTCCCCCAAGCGAGCGACGGCCCAATCGGCTGGTAAATGCGAATTCATGCCGCCAAGCTCTCATTCAATTGCTCGATGAGGCTGTTCAGCTCATCGCCGAAGAGCTGATACACCTTGCCCAAGCCGCCTTTCTGGGCGAAGGGGGCGTATTCGAAGTTGTCTGGCTCGATGCCGCGATCCCCGTTCACCCGTACACCTCGTCATGGCTGCCGATGTCGATCAGCAGGATTTCGTGCTCGGTGACCTGTACGGTCAGGGTGATGCGGTAGCTGTAGGTGAGGCTGACGGCCTGCATGCCCTGGAGTTTGCCGGTCAGGGGGTGCAGGCGCAGGCTGGGTTCGAAGGGGTCGGCGCGCAGTTGCGCCATGGTTTCAACGAAACGAGGCCGGAGGTCGGGGTGCTTGCTCAAAAACTTGCGTGCGCGGCGGTCGAAGAAGGCCGTGGTGGCCAGCGCCCAGCTCATGCCGCGGGTTCGCTGTCCAGATGTTGCATGAGGGCCTCGACGCTGTCGTGCCGGGTGACGCGGCCGGCGCGGGCGTCTTCCAGCGAGGCCTTGATGCGGGCCAGGGCGGCTTCTTCTTGGGCTTCAATCAACTCTTGGTAGCGCTCTTCAGTCAGCACCACGTATTGCGGGCGGTTGTTCTTGATGATGTGCACCGGGCCTTGGGCGAGGGCTTCATCCACAGCGGCGATGCCGCGGCGTTTTATTTCCTGGGCGGGGACGATGTTCATGGGTGCCTCCTGTACTTATATCTGCACCTATTTAAGCACTTAATTGAGTCCATATCAAGCCGCGCCTGTCATTTTGCCGCGCCTGTCATTTCGACCGAAGGGAGAAATCCTTGTCTCGAACAAGTGAGCGTGCATCAAGATTTCTCGCAAGCTCCCTCGCTCCGCTCGGGACAGGGCTCGAAATGACAGGGGAGGCCCAGGTCGGTGGCGAGGTCGCGCCATTCTGGGTTGGCCTGGATAACCAGAGCATTTTTCTTTTCCCGCCGCCATTTCTTGATTTCCTTCTCGCGGGCAATTGCCGCGTGGACGTCGGAAGTTTCCTCGAAATAGACCAAGCGGTTCACATTGTATTTCTCGGTAAAACCCTTGACTGCCTTGGTCTTGTGTTCGTACACACGGCGCACGAGGTCGTTGGTCATGCCGATGTACATCACTTTGTTGTTCCAGTTGGTGAGGAGGTAGACGAAATAACGATGTTCTTTCGTCATTGGATTTCTCCCTTTGGTCGAAATGACAGGGGAGACGGTCGAAATGACATGGTGTTCATGCCGCCAGGCTCTCGTTCAGTTGTTCGATGAGGCTGTTCAGCTCGTCACCGAAGAGCTGATACACCTTGCCCAAGCCGCCTTCCTGGGCGAAGGGGGCGTATTCGAAGTCGTCAGGTGCTATGCCGAGGTTGGCGGCGATGTGGTCGCGGATCATTTCCAGCCATTTCAGTTGTTCGGGGGTGAAAGGCTCTGGATTCCCGCCTTCGCGGGAATGACGGGTTTGTTGGGCGAGCCATGCCTTGAAGTTGGCGTTGACCCGTTCCGGGAATGGGATGAGTTCGTTGTCCTGATGGATGGCGAAGCGCACCAGCGAAACCAGGTCGGTGAGGATGCGGCGGCCGCTGGCGCCTTTGACCTTGCTCGCTTCCAGCGCTGCGTAGGCCTGCCAGAGCTGGGATTCGTTCCACAGGTAGGGGGGCTTTTCGATGGCGTCGGCGAGTTCCTTCACCGCCTCGAAGGTAAGGCGTTGCTTGTAGGGCTTGCTGTAGAGAATTTGCAGGGCGGTGATCTCGTCTTTGTGGTCGGCGATGAATTGCTCGAAGGACTGCACCAAGCCTTTGGCGCGATCCAGGGCGGCTTGGCTGAAACCGGCTTCGATCACTTGGTCCTGGCTGACGTGGTCGATGGTGATTTCGTTTTTGGCTTTGATGTCCAGGATGAGCTGGCGCAGAGCCGGGTCGCAGAGGGGTTTTGATGCGTTTATCCGCGCTTGTTGCGCGGCCCCCTCACCCCGGCCCTCTCCAGCGAGGGGAGAGGGAGTAAAGCGGTCAGGGTCCAGTGATTCGACGAGCTGGTGGGCGAGGTCTTTGAGGCCCAGGCCGCCGCTCGCTGCGCGAATCCTGGCGTCGTCTTCGGCGCTGATGCGGTGTTCCATGCGAGCCAGGCGGCCGGCGATGCTGGTGATGACGTCGTCTTCGGTGTTGCCGAAGGCGACGGCTTGCAGGAGGCGTTCGAAGCTGACGCTAGGCTTTTTCTCCATGGGGCGGGCGTCGGTTTTGTCCTGTTCGCACACGCCCACGGCATCGATGATGACGAAGTGGTCCTTGGCTTTGGCGTCCGGCGTGACGGCTCTGAGGTCGTCGGGCTTGATGACACGCACGCCGCGGCCTTTCATCTGCTCGAAAAAGCCGCGGGATTTGACGGCGCGCATGAAGAAGACGATTTCCACCGGCTTGATGTCGGTGCCGGTGGCGATCATGTCCACGGTGACGACGACTCTGGGGTGGTAACTGTTGCGGAAGGCCTTGATGAGGTTCTGCGGGGTATCGCCGGTGGTGCGGTAGGTGATCTTCTGGGCGAATTCGTTGCCCTTGCCGAATTCCTCGCGCAGGATTTCGACGATGTTTTCGGCGTGGTTGTCGTCCTTGGCGAAGATCAGGGTCTTGGGCACTTCGGTGCGGCCGGGGAAGATTTCGCTGAACAGCTTGTCGCGAAAGGTGCGCACGATGGTGCGGATCTGGTCCGGGGTGACCACGTCGCGGTCGAGCTGGTTGGGGTCGTAGGCGAAGTCGTCGTCCAGTTCTTCCCAGCGGGTTTTGCGGGTGTCGCGCTCCTGCTTTTCCACGTAGTAGCCGGCTTCGACCTTGGAGCCGCCCTCAGTGATGGCGGTCTTGATGCGGTAGACATCGTAGTTGACGTTGACGCCGTCGGCCACGGCCATTTCGTGGTTGTATTCCATCACCAGGTTCTGGTGGAAGAAGCCGAAGGTCTGCTTGCCGGGCGTGGCGGTGAGGCCGATGAGGTAGGCGTCGAAGTACTCCAGCACCTGGGCCCAGAGGTTGTAGATGGAGCGGTGGGCCTCGTCGGTGACGATGATGTCGAAGGTTTCGATGGGGATGGCCGGGTTGTATTCGATGGGCTCGGGCGCAGCGGCAATCGCGGCCAAGGCTGCTCCTACGGAAACCTCTTCCAGGTCTGCCGGCAGGTCGCGTCCCTTGAGCATGGAGTACAGGCGCTGGATGGTGCAGATGCAGACGCGGGCGGTGGTGTCGATCTGGTTGCCCTGCAGGCGCTGGACGATGTATTCCTCGCTGAACTTGAAGTTGTTGTAGGGCGAGACGTATTGCTGGAATTCCTTGAGGGTCTGGTCGGCCAGGTTGCCGCGGTCCACCAGGAACAGGATGCGCCGCGCTCCGGCGAACTTGATCAGCCGGTAGATGGCGCTGATCGAGGTGAAAGTCTTGCCAGAACCGGTGGCCATCTGGATCAGGGCGCGCGGGCGGTTTTCTTTCAGCGATTGTTCGAGATTGTGGATCGCCTTGATCTGCGCGGGCCACAGGCCTTCTTCCTTCAACGGCGGCATGGATTGCAAGCGGGCGAGGAAGGTGGAGGCGGGCTGGTGTGCGGAACGATCTCCCTCTCCCCCGGCTTGCGGGAGAGGGGAGATAGGCGAGCCATTCGGCCAGCAGTTCGGGAGTGTGGAAGGCGAACACAGGCCGGGAACGCGGTGCAGGGTCAAGCCCGTTGGTGAAGCGGGTCTCGATGCCGGTAGACTGGTATGAAAAGGGAAGGGGACTACCCCACCTTGGCAAGGCTTGTGGCAGGCCTTTTATGTATTTATCAGACTGGATTTCAACGCCGGTAAGTGTGACACCTTCCTTTTTGGCTTCAATTACACCGGCAGCCTTACCATCTACATATAGAAGGTAATCCGCAAAACCATAGCCCGGAAGAGGAAACTCGCGAATCGCCACGCCACGGCTGGCGTGGATATTTGCTTGGGAAGCATCGCAGACATGCCAACCCGCAGCCTTTAGAAGGCGGTCGATGTTCTCCCTGGCAGCAGATTCTGGCGTCATGCTTATTATTAGTGAACCTGAGTACACAAAACCATTGCATCCTAGCATAAACCCAGATTGTCCATTGGAATGCTTGTGCATGTAGATACTGTTATTCACGTCAAGCCATGCAAGGCCGGATCAAAAGATTTTCCCGACTTGAGGACGCCGTAAGCGACATGAACGAGTTTGCGCATCATAGCCCCGATAATAAGCTTGGGAGGCTTTCCAGCCGCAGC
>JAIOJM010000344.1 GCA_019911785.1 Sulfuricella sp.
GGCTTGGGCGACGGTGGTTTCGTACTCGTCTTTGGACTTGAAATAGTATTCTCGGTTGGTGATCGTCAGAATTTCTCTCACGCCGGGCAAACCCGCCGCGCGCAGAAAAGTCTTCTGCAGCAGGCTTTGGCCATCGGCCAGCTTCATGAAAGGCTTGGGGTGCGCCTCGCGGGAGACCGGCCAGAGCCGTGTGCCGGCACCGCCGGAGAGAATAACGGGGATCAGCATCGCTTATTCTTGCTCCACCCGCCGCATGTCGGCGTCCACCATCATGGTGATCAGTGTTTCCAAACTGGTTTTGGCTTCCCATCCCAGCTTGGCTTTGGCTTTGGCCGGATTGCCCAGAAGAATGTCCACTTCTGCGGGGCGGAAGAATTTGGGGTCGATCACCACGTGGTCCTCATGATTCAGGCCCACATGGGTAAACGCGATTTTGCACATATCCCGCACGGTGGTGGTGAGGCCGGTGGCGATTACGTAATCATCAGGCTGGTCCTGTTGCAACATCAGCCACATCGCCTCGACATAATCACCGGCAAAGCCCCAGTCGCGCTTGGCGTCAATATTGCCCAGGCGCAGTTCTTTCTGCTTGCCTTGCTTGATGCGCGCTACCGCGTCGGTGACTTTGCGCGTCACGAATTCGATGCCGCGCAGCGGGGATTCGTGATTGAACAAGATGCCGCTGCTGCCGTGAATATTGAAGCTCTCACGGTAGTTGATGGTCATCCAGTGGCCGTAGAGTTTTGCCACACTATAGGGGCTGCGGGGATAGAATGGCGTTGTTTCGTCCTGCTTCTCGGCCTGAATCAGGCCGAACATTTCGCTGGTGGATGCCTGGTAGAAACGTGCCTTGGGGTTGACGATACGAACGGCTTCCAGCATGTTGGTGACAGAAACTCCGGTCACCTGAGCCGTTAACAAAGGCTGCTCCCATGATGTGGCAACAAAACTCTGGGCACCAAGGTTATAAACCTCGCTGGCCTGAGATTTTTCCATGGCACGAATCAGAGAGGATAGATCGGTCAGGTCGCCGTTGATCAGCTCTACTTGCTGCTCGATACCCATTTCGCGCAAGCGCCACAGTGTGTCCGTGGCACGACGGGCAATCAGGCCATAAACGGCATAGCCTTTTTCCAGCAACAGTTTTGCAAGATAAGCCCCATCCTGACCGGTCACGCCGGTGATTAATGCATTAGCCATGTTTCAGTTTCCATTCCCAATAATTCAAATTATCTACAAGTGACTGTTCCAACTTGATTTCCGGCTGCCAGCCCGAAACGCCGCGTAGTTTATCACACGAGCCATATATCCGCCTTTGCTCCGCTGGGCGGAATCGGGCGCTGTCCTGCTTGATGCTTGCCTGCACGCCGGCAAGCGCCATGAGTTGTTCCAGAATTTCTCGGATCGAGTTTTCTTTGCCAGAGCAGACGTTGTATGCCTCTCCGCTTTTTCCTTCCAGCAACAACGTGAGGTATGCCCTGACCACGTCGCGCACATCAGTGAAATCACGGGTGACGTCTATATCCCCAACCGAGATTTCCGCTTCGCGTCTGCCAAGCTTGATTTCCACAATCTGCCGGGCAAAATCCGAAACCACGAAACGCTCACTCTGCCCGGGGCCGATGTGGTTAAACGGGCGTGCCATGACGATATTCATGCCTTCGGTTTGGCTCCACTGGTAACAAAGCGCCTCTGCCGCCACCTTGCTGACTGCATAGGGGTTCCTCGGTTTGAGCGGAAAGCTCTCGGTAACCGGCAAGGATTCAGGGTTCACCAGTCCATACATGTCCCCTGAGCCTACAAACAATAATTGGCCTTTGAAGTCACTCTGCTTCAGCGCCTGGAGCAAGTTCAAGGTGCCAAAAAAGTTGATTTCGAATGTTTCATGCGGATTGGCGAAAGACTGCGGGACAAAACTCTGCGCGGCAAGATGAATCACAAAGTCGGGCTGCGCCTCTGTGCATGCCTTTGCTACGCTTTCAGGGTCACGCAACTCCATGGCTTGCGGTGGAACGAGCTCCAGGCCATAGGGATTTGCCGAGTTTGCCAGGCTAGTGTGAATAAAACTTCCAACAAAACCCGTGCCCCCCGTGATCAACAACTTTTTCATGACATTATTTATTAACAAATCTCAGCCAATCAGCACCAAAAATCAACAATACCGCAAGAATCCTTACTGGAAACAGACTTTACCATAGCAACCCCACCTCCTCACTAGGGAAAACCCTAATTCTCATTTCTGCCATTTTTACCCGGGCATTTGTGCCCGGAAAATCACCACTTGACACCTTCGACTAGACGCCCAGAAGTCCATTCATGGCCCGCACATCGCCATGCAAGGAGGTGAGCGCCTCACCAAAACTCAGGTGCGGCATGTGTTCGCGTACCAGTTGCGCCACCGCCCTTGCCTGCGCAAGGTCGCGCGGCTTCTTGACCGGCTCGCGGGTAAGCTGCTGGGACAACCATGCCTTGTGTAGCGCAAAGGCCCGCGGGTCCGGAACGCGGAATGGCACCGGCTGTCCGTCCTCATCCACGGCTACGGTTTCGAGTTTGGGCGCGTTGATAAGCCACTGCAAACCCGGCACTTCCGAAGCCACCAGATCATCTGCACCAAAAGTTACGGGCTCAGACTCGCGCATTGAACGTGGCCCAACGATGAGATCAACCATGAATTGCCCCGCATTGGCGGCCCGAAAGCCTCGCTTGCGAATAGGCTCAAACGTGCGGTCGGCCTTTTTCAACAGCCCCAGCAATCCTTCTCCATCGAGGCGGCTGGAAACGAGCGTAATTTTTTTGCGCGCGTCATAGAGCAGATCGATATCGCCGGAAGCAAGCAATTCGAGCAAGAACTGTACGCCACCAGCAGCTTCATAGCCATATAGGGCTTGTGTGCCCAGCACGGTAAAAGCGTGACCCAGGTCATGCTCTTCCAACTCACGCAGGATGCGCGCGACCACACGGGGCACACGCGCAAGCCGCAGAGCTTTGTTCAGGCGTGCCTGCTCGTCAAGCTGTTGCCGAATCGCCGCCAGGCGTTCTTGCGCCCGTGCCTTGCCCTCCTGAAATGCGGCAAGAATCCGTTCGGTTTCCGGTGTGCGCCGCCCCAGGAGCTTGCCGTTGCCTCTTCGATCCCGTTCCCGAAAGAGATATTCGACACCACGGACAGTTTTCCAGCGCATACCGTAGGCGTGGGTACGCACATGGCGATAAGCCGCGATATAGTTTTCATATAGTTGCTGGGTATTTACCAGATGCAGGCGCTGCTGGTTGGATAGGGGCTGCATGAATGTTTCCGTCCAAAACAATGAAAATAACAACATGACGGGAATATCACATATTATCAATGCAATATCAACATGTTTCCGTCAAAAATAGCCAATAATCATTCTGACGGAAACGCGTGCCGGGAATAAAGAAAAGGAGTTTATCGGGCCATGCAAAGCGCTAGGGCGTCTTCCCATGGCGGCAACTTCATGCCGAAAGTTTTGGACAATTTGTCACTGGAGAGGAGGGAAAATAATGGCCTTGGCGCAGGCAGCGGGTAATCCGATGTAGGGATAGGGATCACCTGCGTTCCCATCTGGGCATTTTCCAGAATTGCCTGTGTAAATCCGAACCAGGAGGTACGCCCTGCCGCCGTCAAATTATAAATACCGCTTACCTCGGCAATGAGTAATGGGTGATGAGACATGGGCGAATAGGCTTGCGCGAGAATTTGCGCCGTAGCTTCGGCAATCATGCGGCTCCAGGTGGGGGCGCCGATCTGGTCAACCACGATTCTCAGTTCATCGCGCTCTTTCGCCAGGCGCAGGATGGTCAGCAGGAAATTCCTGCCGCGTGCGCCGTATACCCAGCTGGTGCGGAAAATCAGATGGGAAATACCCGCCGCCTGGATCGCCTGCTCGCCGGCGAGCTTGGTTTTGCCATAAACGCTGAGCGGGTTTGGCGTGTCCTCTTCGGTATAGGGCGAGGTTTTGGTACCGTCGAATACGTAATCGGTGGAATAGTGAATCATAGCGGCGCCGAGCCGTTTGGCCTCTTCCGCCATGATGCCGGGCGCGATGCCGTTGATCGCCATGGCCAGTTCGTGTTCGCTCTCCGCCTTGTCGACGGCGGTATAGGCGGCGGCGTTGACGATCAGATCAGGCCGAACCGCCCTGATGGCGATGAGGATCGAATCAGGGTTGGCCAGATCCATTCCCTCGCGGTCGAAGGCGACCACCTCGCCCAAGGTGGCCAGGGTGCGCTGCAGTTCCCATCCTACCTGGCCATTCTTGCCAGTCAGAAGGATTTTCATGTCAATCCAGCGGCTGGCGAACGATCCCACTCGGCAAGCGCTTCAGCGAGCGTTTCCACGTGGCGATCCGCCTCCCAGACCGCCGCCTTGATCTTGTCCGTCGCACTCATACTTGTGCCACCTTCAGGCCATCACGTTTCGCCATAGCCACCACCGCCCGCGAGTCTTGCTGGCCCTGTGTGGCAATCACGACATCGATGCGCTGCTCATCGAGGGATCGATAAATACGGGATACGAAGCGGGTGCGGCGCTGCACCAGCTCCGCTGGCGACATGGCCTCCGGCGTTTCAACCAGGAGATCGATGTCACCGCCGCGCGCCGCGTCCTGCAACCGCGAGCCGAATAGAAACACCGCCGTTCCGGGGGCGAAGGCATCACGGGCGGCTTGCACGATGGCATCCACTTCTTTTGGCTGCAATCTCATACCTTATGCTTTCAACCCGGATTATCCATTAGAGCCAAAACACCGCTGTGGGAGCGGCGCCAGCCCTCCCCTCAATCCCCTCC
>JAIOJM010000039.1 GCA_019911785.1 Sulfuricella sp.
CAGAACCACTACCGCTGCGACCAGCAGCCTGGTGCGGCGTCCGGGAGAGGCTGTCTTATTCATGTTTATTCCAATTCACATTCAAAACGGCACAAAAAACTTTTACCACGAATAACACGAATGAAACACGAATGTTCACGAATAATCAGTTGGTTTATATGGATAACCAGGTTCAACTGTTTGGAGACACGATGATGGTCACTAGTATAACAACACATAAATAACGAAACATGTATTATACTGTCGCATGCCCACCCCATGACGAGGAGCCTGCCATGCGACAGACCGAGCTGCATCTTACCGACGAGGACCGTGAGTTGATTGAGTCGTATTGTGCAAAGGGTTTGCACCATGCCCGAGAAGTCAATCGGGCGCATATTTTATCCGCCCTTGACCGCGGCATCCCAGAGGTCCATATCATGGCGGTTCTCGGCGTAGGACGAACCGCCATCTGGCGGACGCGGAGCGCATATCTGGAAGGGGGCGTTGAATACGCGCTGAGCGATGTCGCGCGCCCCGGCAAGCCTCTGCAATATGCGACAGACGTCGAGGCGAAGATTGCCGCTTTGGCCTGCTCGGAGCCGCCGGAAGGTGCCAAGCGCTGGACGCTCGAATTGCTGGAACAGGCAGCCCAGGGGCAGGCGGATATTGGCCCGATCAGCCGCGAGACCATTCGCCGGCTACTAAAAAAAACTGCCTCAAGCCATGGCGCAAGGTGATGTGGTGCATTGGCACTCTGACCGAGGAATACCGACAGCGAATGTACGATCTGCTCGATCTTTATGCCCGTCCGTTCCGGGCGAAAGAACCCGTTGTCTGTCTGGACGAGAAGAGCAAGCAACTGCTCAAGGACTCGCGGCCCCCTTTGCCGGCCCAGTCCGGCTCGCCCGCGAAACAGGATTACGAATACGTCCGCGCCGGCACTTGCAACCTGTTCGTGGCAGTCGAGCCCAAGGGTGGGCGGCGGACGGTCATGATCACCGATCATCGCGCCAAGACCGACTTCGTGGCTTTCGTGCAGCACCTGCTCGAGCAGGTTTATGCCACGGCGCGGCGCATCCATCTGGTGATGGACAATCTCAACACCCATTTTCGCAAGTGCTTCGAGGAGGTGCTCGGTGCCAAGGAAGCAAAGGCACTGCTGCGACGTGTCGTCTTTCACTACACGCCGAAACATGCCAGCTGGCTCAACATGGCTGAAATTGAAATCGGGATTCTTGATCGCCAGTGCCTTGATCGGCGCTTGCCAGACCGTGCCACGCTCACCGCCGATGTGAATGCTTGGCAGTTGCGCCGTAACATGGAGCAACGCGGCATTGAGTGGACGTTCACTCGGCAGGATGCAGACACAAAAATGGCTAAGCATTATGTTTCTTAATTAATAGGTTGTGATACTAGCTATTCGTGTGTATTCGTGAACATTCGTGTTATTCGTGGTTATACGCTTTTCTAGGTCTAATTCTGAAAGCAATTACCCAAGTCATGACCACCACTATTGTCTGGATTTTCACCCCTCTTGTCACCCCCGCAGGGAATGAACCTTGATTAGCGACGAGATCAGCCTCGGCGGCCTGTTCTTCAGCAGCTTTCTCGCCGCCACCCTGCTGCCGGGCGGCTCCGAGGCGGTGCTGTTCGGCGTTCTCAAGCTCAATCCCGGTTTGTTGTGGCCGGCGCTGGTCCTGGCGACGCTGGGCAACACCCTGGGCGGCATGAGTTCCTACCTGCTCGGGCGCATTCTGCCGAACGGTCATGATTCTCTCCCAGAGGGGCGCCCTCACCTCAATCCTCTCCCGCAAGCGGGAGAGGAGGCAAACGTGAAGGGCGCTTGTTCTGAATGGCTGGCTTTCGTGCGCCGCTACGGCAGCCCGGCGCTGCTGCTGGCCTGGGCGCCGCTGGTCGGCGATGCGCTGTGCGTTGCGGCGGGCTGGCTGCGGCTCAACGCCGTTTACGTCGCGCTGTTCATGGCTGCCGGCAAACTGGCGCGCTACCTTGCCATCGCCTGGACAGCGGTATAGATGAACCCGGCGGCAACGCGCCGGTCTGACGCAAGCACCGAATTGCGCTAGAATTTACCCTTTACCGCCGCCTTGATTGAACATGACGACCGCACGCCTCAGAGAAATCCCCTACAACTACACCTCCTTTTCCGACCGCGAAATCGTCATTCGCCTGCTCGGCGAGGAAGCCTGGGAAATCCTCAACACGCTGCGTGCCGAACGCAAGACCGGGCGCTCGGCGCGCATGCTGTTCGAGGTGCTCGGCGACATCTGGGTGGTTTCGCGCAATCCCTACCTGCAGGACGACCTGCTCGCCAACATCAAGCGCCGCAAGGCGCTGGTCGAGGCGCTGCGCCATCGCCTGCGGGCAATCGAGGCACGCCGCCAGGATAACGAGGCGGTCAGGCAACTGCTCGAACGCACCGCCCGCGCTGTAGACACCTTCGAGGCGGATTTCGAGCATACCGCGAGTCTGCGCCGCAAGGTGCTCAAGAAACTGCTGCCCCACACCCGCCGCGACAACATCCAGTTCGACGGTTTGAGCCGAGTGTCGCACGTCACCGATGCCACCGACTGGCGCGTCGAATATCCCTTCGTCGTGCTCAACCCCGACACCGAGGAGGAAATCGCGCCGCTGGTACGCGCCTGCATCGAGCTCGGCCTGACCCTGATCCCGCGCGGCGGCGGCACCGGCTACACCGGCGGCGCAGTGCCGCTCGACAAGATGTCGGCGGTGATCAACACCGAAAAACTCGACCGCCACAACGGTGTGGAAATGCTCAGCCTGCCCGGCGTGGCGCAAGCCGTGCCGACCATCCGCTGCGGCGCGGGTGTCGTCACCCGGCGCGTGATGGAGGCGGCGGATGACGCCGGCTATGTATTCGCGGTCGATCCGACCTCGGCGGATGCCTCCTGCATCGGCGGCAACGTGGCGATGAATGCCGGCGGCAAGAAGGCGGTGTTGTGGGGCACCGCGCTCGACAACCTGGCCTCGTGGCGGATGGTCGACCCCGACGGCAACTGGCTGGAGATTACCCGCCTCGACCACAACCTCGGCAAGATCCACGACATCGAAACCGCCCGCTTTCGCGTCAGCCGCCTCGGCACAGACGGCAAGACTCTCGAGTCGGAACAGGTGCTGGAAATCCCCGGCAACCACTTCCGCAAGACCGGGCTGGGCAAGGATGTCACCGACAAGTTTCTCTCCGGCCTGCCCGGCATCCAGAAGGAAGGCTGCGACGGCATCATCACCTCGGCACGCTTCATCCTGCACACCCTGCCCAGGCATGTCCGCACCGTATGCCTGGAATTCTTCGGCCAGGTTCACCGCGCCGTGCCGGCGATCGTCGAGATCAAGGATTATCTGGATGCCCACCCGCTGGCCATACTGGCCGGACTGGAGCATCTCGACGAGCGCTACGTCAAGGCGGTCGGCTACGCCACCAAGGCGAACCGGGCGGAGCGTCCGAAAATGGTGCTGCTGGCGGACATCGCCAGCGACGATGAAGCCGCGGTGGGCGAGGCGGCCTCGCGCATCGTGCGGCTCGCCAACGCCCGTGGCGGCGAGGGGTTCATCGCGGTCAGCGACGACGCCCGCAAAAAATTCTGGCTCGACCGCGCCCGCACCGCCGCCATCGCCGCCCACACCAATGCCTTCAAGATCAACGAGGACGTGGTCATCCCCCTGCCGCGCCTGGCCGATTACAGCGACGGCATCGAGCGCATCAACATCGAGCTTTCCACGCGCAACAAGCTCAAGCTGCTGGATGCGCTGGAGGAATTCATCGCCGGCGACCTGCCGCTGCACCGCGACGAAGAGGCGCCGCCCGATGCCGAACTGCTAGTCACCCGGCGCGAAACCGCCCTGGCGCTGCTGCGCGACACCCGCAAGCGCTGGCAGTGGCTGCTGGAAAACCTGGATAGTCCGGCAGACAATTTTGATCTGTGGGAGCGGCCTCCTGGCCGCGATAAGGCTTATCGCGGCCAGGAGGCCGCTCCCACAATATTCCAGATACTGCAGGACCACACCCTGCGCATCTCGTGGAAAACGGAGGTGCGCGCCGAGCTGCACCGCATCTTCACCGGGCGCGAGTACCAGCCCATCCTGGAGCGCTGCGACGCGATCCACCAGCAGGTGCTGAAAAGCCGGGTGTTCGTGGCACTGCACATGCATGCCGGCGACGGCAACGTGCACACCAACATCCCGGTCAACTCCGACGATTACGAGATGCTGCAGGAAGCCAACCAGGCGGTGGCGCGCATCATGCGCCTGGCCACCGATCTGGGCGGGGTGATTTCGGGCGAACACGGCATCGGCATCACCAAGCTGGAGTACCTCGAGCCAGAGGCGATCGCCAGCTTCGCCGTCTACAAGACCAGGGTCGACCCCAACGGCCATTTCAACCGCGGCAAGCTGCTGCCGGGGGCGGACCTGCGCAATGCCTACACCCCCAGCTTCAGCCTGCTCGAAGTCGAATCGCTGATCATGGAGCAGAGCGAGATCGGCGGAATCGCCGACTCGATCAAGGACTGCCTGCGCTGCGGCAAGTGCAAGCCGGTGTGCAATACCCACATCCCGCGCGCCAACCTGCTGTACAGCCCGCGCAACAAGATCCTCGCCACCAGCCTGCTGATCGAGGCCTTCCTGTACGAGGAGCAGACCCGGCGCGGGATTTCCCTCAAGCATTTCGACGAATTCAACGACGTCGCCGACCACTGCACGGTGTGCCACAAATGCCTCGCCCCCTGCCCGGTGGATATCGACTTCGGCGACGTCTCGATCTCCATGCGCAACTTCCTGCGCAAGCAGGGCAAGAAGAAATTCAATCCCGGCAGCTACGCCGCGATGCTGTTCCTCAACGCTACCGACCCGACCACCATCAAGATCATCCGCAAGACCATGATCGAATGGGGCTACGCCGGGCAGCGCCTGGGTTACCAGCTGGCGAAGCGCTTCGGCCTGATCGGCGGCCAGACCCGGAACCCGCCCGCCACCGTCGGCAAGCCTCCTCTCAAGGCGCAGGTCATCCACATGATCAACAAGCCGATGCCGGGCAACCTGCCGAAGAAAACCTCGCGCGCCCTGCTCGGGCTGGAAGACCCGGCCATCGTGCCGGTGATCCGCAACCCCGCCAGGCTCAACGAGGATTCCGACGCGGTGTTCTACTTCCCCGGCTGCGGCTCGGAGCGGCTGTTCGGCCAAGTCGGGCTCGCCACCCAGGCGATGCTGTTCCATCTCGGCGCGCAGACCGTGCTGCCGCCCGGCTACCTGTGCTGCGGCTACCCGCAGACCTCGGCCGGCAACGACGACAAGGGACAGGCCATCACCACCGCCAACCGCGTGCTGTTCCACCGCGTCGCCAATACCCTGAACTATCTCGACATCAAGACCGTGATCGTGTCCTGCGGCACCTGCATGGATCAGCTGCTGAAATACCAGTTCGACAAGATCTTCCCCGGCTGCCGCCTGCTCGACATCCACGAATACCTGATGGAAAAAGGGCTGAAACTGGAAGGCGTGACCGGCACGCGCTACATGTACCACGACCCCTGCCACACCCCGATCAAGACCTACA
>JAIOJM010000345.1 GCA_019911785.1 Sulfuricella sp.
GCCCCCCCCCTGGTGCAAAAATCCCATCCTTGACGCCCAGCGAAGCTAGGCGGTCCACCCTCCTTTTTCCTTCCATGGCAGTCTGGCGGTTGAATATCAGACCCACGGTCTGGCCGAGAGAGGCGTAGCTGGCGCGGCCGAGGCCAAACCAGGTCATTTGCACGTCGTCCTCCCAGTACACCACGGCGCCGACCGGAATGACCCGGCTGAACGAAGGCACGGCATTCTTGAGCACCAGATAAGCGTAATAGCGCTGCTGCGCGCCCTGCCGGTCCCAGAAAGCAAGGGAAAGCATCAGCAGAAACACCACGCCTGCGGCTGCGGCAAGATGAACCGGTTTTCTGTGGTCGGAGCCATACCGCCATACCGCCAGGAAAATCAGGACGGCGATCACGCTGCCTCCTGCGCTCAGGAACAGCATCAGCCATACCAACCCGAATTCGAGGGCCGGTCTTCCCAGGGTTTTCATCAGGGCCGAGGAGGTGGCCTCCAGCCACAAGTCCGCCAGCCACCAGACAGCTGCCAGAAAGGACAGTGCATAGAGCGGACTGGCGAACCATTCAGGGATGACAACGGCCTTCCCGCGACGCGTATGCCAGATGAACAGGCCGCACACCAGCACCGCGAGCAGGCCGCCGATAGTGTCAAGGGTCAGCCAGGCGGAGAGAAAACCAAGCAGCAGCAGGCGCGACGTACGATCCCGCTGCCAGAACTCCCCGACCAGCCAGGCGGCGGCAAGATAGGAAAACAGCTGGGTCAGCCAAAGCCAGCGCCAGGTCTGCAACTGGATCAGCAGCACATTGTGGAAGACGGAGGTGCCAAGCCAGAACAGCAGCAGGGCCGCCGCCCCGATCACCAGGGGTAGCAGAAAGATGCGGCGCTGCCTGCCTTTCGCCGCACCTGCCGCGGCGGCCAGCAGGCTGAAGGTCAACAGCGAGCGGTTGCCCCATTCCTCGTATAGCCACCCATCCCAGAAGACATAAGAAGACCGCGCCACGGCCAGTTGAAACCACTCCGCGTCCATCGTCGAGAACAGGCGGACGAAGGGCGAGACATCCATCCAGCCCAAGAGCAGCACGACAACCGAGGCCAGCGCGCCAAACACCAGAGCCACCTTAGGCCTGTCGCACGCAAGATACAGGCCGACGAAGGCGGCGCCCGCCAGAGCCATCAAGGGGTGCATAGCGAAGGCGGCTGCCAGGGCCGCGAGCGAGGCAAGCCGTTCCCCCCGCAGAAACAGGGCCAGCGACAACAGCGTCAACCCTTCGGAGATGAGCCTGGGCGTCAAAAAACGATCGGCATATTCCAGTACTTCGGCGTTGAAGGTGTGTGGCATCGCAATCACCAGCACCAGCCCGAACCAGAACGGGAAGCCGCGCAGCAGGCGGCTAGCCAGCAGCATGGCCGAACCGAACCACAGGGCGTGGCCGGCAAGAAGGAGGGCTAACATCGCTCCATCGAGCCCGAACAGGCGGATGAATGCGGCGTAAATGGGGCTGAACACGGTAAAGTCGTCCTGCGAGCCATACAGGAAAAACAGGTCTTTCCCATACGTTTCCGGGTGCAAACGGGCCAGCGCCTGAACTGCATAGAATATCCCGTCTTCCCAGAGACCCAGGTAAGAGTGGCCGAAGAACCAGAACGCCAGGAGCAAGATGAAAAGCAATAATTTGGGTTCGCCGTGAGCGGTCAGCGGGCGATTCTTGAATCGTTCCATGATGGGGCTCAGCAGAGGGTCAATCTTAGGGCGAACAGACGCGGCCATGTTAGCCCTTGCACTCTGCCGGCGTTCGGGTTTCTTCCTTGGGGCCCAGCCCCCACTGCTCGCGCAGCTGCATAAGCTGGGTTTCAATTTTCCATTCGGTTTCGCCTTTGGGAGCACCTTTCGCGAAAACAAGCCAGGGATCTTCCCATATCAGAACGCCATAGGTCTTGCTCGCGAGCAAGCAGTGAATAGATGCCAAATAATCGGCTGGCGTCATTTGCAGATGATGGGCGAGAGTGGCCACTATTTGTGGATTGGGCGGCAAAAGTCGCGACGTGGGGCTTTCCAAGCGGAGAACGATGGCATCTGCCTTGCCCACCATATTGGGGTATAAATAGATATCATGCCGCTGGGAAAAATGGGCGCCGATATTGGCCTGGGCTGTAACTGAGGTGTTTGCGTTCAGGGACGCGCGGACGACTGGAAGTTTTGCATCGGGCCAATGTAACAACTGTGCTGGTTCCCAAAAATTGGATGCTCCGGGAAGCGGTACAGGTGCAAAACCATAGCCCATAATAACGGACGCTATAAGAGCCAACCCTGTGATTTCAATGATGGTAAATCTCTTTTGCCACCGGGAAATACGTGCAGCGCCATAGATTGCGGCAACTGTCAGCACCGGGGCCAAGCCTACGCTGTGATAGGAAAATATGCCCTTCGGCATGGGATTCGCCGATAGCGTGTTGGCAGCCAGATCCGCCAAGCCCGGCAGCAACCATGTTGCGGCTGCGAGTGGGAACCCTAGGAATGGCAGAAGGAGAAATACCCAGTAGGTGGCACCTTGCATTTCTATCATTGCTTTTTCGAAAACAAATAGCGGTCGGTTGAGGAGCGTCAGAACAACTTCGCTCACCGAATGCCCAATCCATCCATACCTGTCCACCGGGCCGACGCTGAGCATCACATGCTCATGGGTTGGGGACAAGGCCGGCATGACAAAGGACAGGACCAAGGTAGCGTGGATGATGCCGACTGCGATCAAGCCGACAGCGGGCTTCCAACTCCCAACGCGCAGCCACCACAGCAAGCCGAATCCCGCCACGGTTAGCCCCAAGTGCTCCCGGATGAGAAGCAGGGGCAAACAGGAAAGGAACAGAAGACGGCTGTCCCTCTTCTCAATGGCCAGCATTCCGAAGGCGATAAACGGCACGGCCAGCATGATCGGATGAAAATCCCACGCCGCCGCATTTAGCAGAAATGGGTTGACAAGGTAAATGAACGCCCAAAGCAATCCGGCTTTTTCTGAATGACAGACACGGTTGGCAAGCAGGAAGATCGGCCACGCAGTAACTGACAGTGCACAGGCTTGGGCGAGAACAAGCCATTCGGTGTTGGGCGAAATGGCATAGAGGGGAACGAACAGCAGAAGCACGGGCGAGAATTGGACTCCGAGCCAGTTGATGGGTGTATTGAACGAGTTGCCGCTGTTGAGGAAAAACTTCCCGTGCAATGTCCCCCATACGGATTGGTCGAAGATCCCCAGGTCGTTGAGGGAAGTGAGGAAACCCCAGTGTCGGGAAAGCCCCAGCAGGAGGAAAGTCGCAAAATGGATGGCGATGGCCGCCCAAGTCACCCAGCGCCAGTGGGAGATGGGCGAACGGTTCAAGGTTTTTGTGCCTCTTCAAGAGCCGTTTTCTTGACATGAACTACCGCAACCTTGTCTGCGTACAAACGGCGCCATTCCTGCAGATGATCCAGCAGGGCCACAGCGGCAGATTCTGGCGGCATAAGCGTCCATTCGATACGGTATTTCTGAAGCAGTTTGGGCAGGCCGTCCGCGCTTTTCAAGGAAACCGCTTCTATGTACTCCTTGAGAAAATCGTCCCCGTACATATCGGCGCGCCCGTCGATAAACGGCGCAATTCCGCTGTAGATCAAATAGCCGCCGAAGCCGTACTCATTCAAAACCAGCCCCGTCAGGTGAGCCTTCCGCACCGCCTGCACCGCGGCAGACGGCGTCACTGTTTCCTCGGGACGTAGCGTATCGAGCCGCACAACCAAGAGCGTGATCAACGCCAGGCCGGCCACTGTTACGGCGGCCGTGAGGCGGCTGGTGGGCTGTGCCAGCGACTGGAAAAACAGGTCCATCTTCGCAAGCTGGCGTCCAGCCGCGGACCTCTCCCGCCATTGCCTTGCGAGCGGTGCTGCCAGGAACAGAGGTGTCAGCAAACCGATCAACTCGATATTGCGGCTGTGTTTCAGCGCAAGGTGCAGCAGCCCAAGGAGGAGAACCAGCCGGATGATCGGAAAGCGCAAACCCTGATGGAGTGCGACTACCAAGCCAAAGAGCAGCCAGATCTCCAAGGGCTGAACGCTGTGAAAGTTCGGCGATTGCCATTCGCCGATGTTGTCCAGCGCATAGCTCCCGCCGAGTATCTGCAGCGTAAACAGAATGCCTTTGATGCCATGCGGCGTAAGCAGTGCGCTGATAAAAGAGAACCCGACAAAGAGCCCCCAGTATCTCGCAGCTTTCGCGGTCTGGTTGATCTTGCGTGCACTGAGGACGCCCTCCAGCGCGAAAGCCAGGGAAAGGGCGAGCCCCAGGGTGAATCCGCCATGCAGATTGGCCCACAATGCCATCACCGGCAGCAGCCAGAGGCTTGGCGTGGTTCCCTGGTCGCTGGCGCGCACCAGATGGGCTGTCCAGATCACCATCAGCGGCATGGCCAGCACATGGGGGCGGGCATGTAGATGGGGCGCCGCCATCATCGCGGCAAATGCCACGAACATCAAGACGTGCACAGGCTCGAAGTTTTTCAGCAGGAAGCGCGTCAAAATCGCCAGGGTGGAGGCGAAAGCGAGGGCGGTGACCGCCACCACCCCGGCCCAGCCGCCCGCCTGATGGGCCAAGGCCAGGATCACCTCGGAAAGCCATTCATGTGCCATCCAGGGCGCCCCGCGCATTGTGTGGGAGAAGGGGTCCTGAAAGGGGATCGCACCGTGATCGAGAATCCAGCGCCCGGCGGCCACGTGCCAGTAAGTGTCGGGGTCTCCCAGCAGGCCCTTGCCATAGGCGAGAAAACCCAGGTAAGCCAGGCAGCCAACGATCAGGGGCCAGGACAGGCCTGCAGGGGCGCGGGCGAGGTTGAGCGCAGTTTCCGATGACATAAGTGACGTTAACCGTTCATGTGTGTCAGACGAGTGCAATCTACCACAACAGTGTGAAGGCGCGCCAATGCGTGGGCGCTGGTCTGATGGAAA
This sequence comes from Sulfuricella sp., assembly GCA_019911785.1. The sequence continues at coordinate 4,967 of JAIOJM010000345.1, forward strand.
CGGGTGGTTCGTTACCCGTTCAGGTTGTGCCAGAGTGCAACATGCGAAAAAAAACACATGCCACTGAATTATTCTCAGCAGTTCCGCAGGTACCGCAGCGAGATGGGAGAAGGAGTTGGTGTTGGCGCGTAGCTGAAAATGGTTCACAAGCAAAAATAGAGTCTGAGCATGAGGTTTTTCTTGACATCATGCCCGTGCCCGTCTAGTTTTTAATTAAGCTTGGTCATGGACGGCGGTTTCCAGCCGTGAGATTGCGGATACCGTTCATGGGGCGAGAGTTTGCGGAGATGGCGTTCACGGTGCATTCACGGTGGCGTTGATCCGCAAAAGCAAGGGGGCGGCGCCAGTCAGGCGGCGGCCAGGGAGTGTAACCAACGTAAGGAGAAAGTTCATGAAAAGCTTGATTTCAGCCATCAAGGGTTTTTTGCATGATGAGGAAGGTGCCACTGCTGTTGAATATGGGGTCATGGTTGCGCTGATTGCGGCCGCGATCGTGGTGATCGTCTATTTCGTTGGCCAGCAGGTGAAAGAGGCGTTTAACAGGGTTTGTATGAGCTTGAAAAACGTGGTTGGTGGAAGTTGTGCTTAATTAAGTGCAGTTCTTCCCTTGGCCGGCCACTAGTGGCCGGCCAAGGCGCCAACTAATAAGGGAGGATTTCATGAACAGCCTGATTTCGGCCATCAAGGGTTTTTTGCGTGATGAAGAAGGCGCCACCGCCGTGGAGTACGGCGTCATGGTGGCCTTGGTCGCTGCCGCAATTGTGGTGATCGTCTATTTCGTCGGACTGCAGGTGAAAGAGGCATTCAACAAAGTTTGCACTTCCGTTGCTAACCTTGTGGGCGGAGCCTGCAGCTGATCGCTCGCTGTGTTTCCCCGGTCGGCACGTTGCCGTTCGGGTTACTAAATTATAATAACTTGGCTGGTAGTCCCATGTTCCCCATGAGGGTGCGTCAACCCTGCTGCTGTTCGGTGGGCGGGGATACCCTATGCGAGTGGATTGATCTTTCGCCTTCATGATGACACCCAAAATATTGGGATGGTTGGCGCTCCTGCCGATGCTCCTTCTCTTGGCGACAGCCGTCCTGGAAGACATCAAACATCACCGCATTCCCAACAGCATTGCCTTTTCAGGTGCGGGTTTGGGAATCCTTTTCAATGCTGTGTTGCCAGAAGGGCTCGGTTTCGTAAATCCGATGCTCCCGGGGGGACTCGGCTTCCTTGGCGGGCTGGAGGGCGCGGCGCTCGGCCTGGCGCTACTCCTGCCCATATATTTGCTGCGCGCCATGGGTGCGGGTGACGTAAAATTGATGGCCATGGTGGGCGCGTTTTTGGGTCCTGAGGACGTGTTTGGCTCCATACTCGCGACTTTCCTTACGGGCGGGGTATTGTCGCTCGCTTATGCCTGGAAAATCGGGATATTGCGGCGCACGCTGCAAAACATCTGGTTTATCTTGTATTCCAGTATGTTAAGGGCTGTTGTCGGTAGCCCCCCCGCGCTCGATGACGCGCCGGAAACGGCGGGTAAATTCCCTTACGCCGTGGCGATTGCCACGGGCACCTTGGGCTATCTCGTTTGGAAGTCCATGTAGAAAGCCGGTTGGGCATAAATTGAAATTAAGTGACCCCGGCGAAGCCGGTGGTTTACCTAACTGAAGAAGGGCTATGAAGGGCTGCCCCCTTTAACCGGGATTATCCATTAGAGCCAAAACAACGTTGTGGGAGCGGCGCCCTCGCCGCGATTTCGGCCACATTCGCGCCGGGGGCGACGCTCCTACATGCACGATCATTCCGATGGACAATCCCGGTTTAACCCTTCATACCCGCTTCTCTGCATCTGCATAAACCTCCGCATCCCGGCGCTGGCCAACGGCCACAATCAAAACCTCGATCGCTTCCGCATTCGCTCGATAGACAATCCGCGTGCTGCCGGTGCGGATGCGCCGGTATCCGCTGACGTTGGGCGGTTTGTCAAAACGCCGGCGGGTGCGATTAAAACTGGAAGCTGGGCCTGATTTATACACCCACGTCCGACGGTCTGCTAGACAAATGGCAGAACAGTTGCTATGTTAAAAACAAGACCGCAAGTATCACTGATGGCAAATCAATAACAATGTTAGGGAGAAACATGGTGGCAACTCAGACGGCCTCTCCAAAACTGTTGGCACCTGCCCAACCGGAAGCGCAAAAGGCGTCCTTGCCCCTCCAGCCCCGCACCGTTGGGGAGACCGGCCTCAACTTC
>JAIOJM010000346.1 GCA_019911785.1 Sulfuricella sp.
CCAGCCCATGTCGGCGACGTGGACGATGCACAAGGTGGCGGACAGCCCCTTGGCGAGGCCGATGGCGTGATCGAGGGCATGTTCGGAATTTGGGCTTCCGTCTACGGCGACCAGAATATGTGAATACATGTCATCTCCTCATGGGGTTAGGTTTAGATTCATCATTGCTGCGGGTTCGGTTGAGGGGGCGAGGCGGGTGACCGCTCATGGTTTCGCTTCTGGAAGGGTCGTGGTGCGATGCCAGCGCAGCCAGATTCCCCGGCCCAGGGCCGAAAGCAGGTAGGCCACTCCCGCCAGCAGGATGATGGTGGCGCCGGCGGGCAAATCCGGTTCATAGGAAAGCGCCAGCCCCGCGCTGGTGAAAATGACCCCGAGCAGCATCGCCGTCAGCATCATGGTGGCGAGCGAACGCGCATACTGGCTGGCGATGGCGGCCGGCAGGGTCAGGAGCGCGATCACCAGCACCAGACCCACTACCTGGATCAGGATCACCACGGTCAAGGCGACCATCAGCAACAGTCCCGGGTAGAACACGTCGACTGACACGCCGCGCAGGCGGGCGAATTCCTCGTCGAAGCACACGGCGAGAAATTGTTTGCGGAACAGCCACACCAGGATGACGATCACGCCGTCCAGGCCGGCCATGAGCAGCAGATCCTCGCGTGGTACCATGAGGATGTTGCCGAACAGGTAGCTCATCAGATCCACGTTGTAACCCGGCGTGCGCGAGATGAAGAGAATCCCGATGGCCATGCCCACCGCCCACAGAGCCCCGATAATGGTGTCCTCGTGCTGGCGGAAGCGCAGGCTCACCCAGCCGATGATCAGCGCCGCCAGCAGCGCGGCGACCAGCGCCCCGCCAATCGGGCTCCTGCCCAGGAAATAGGCGATGCCCATGCCGCCCAGCACGGTGTGGGCCACGCCGCCGGCGAGGTAACCGATGCGCTTGACCACCACATAGCTGCCGACGATGCCGCAGGCGATGCTGGCCAGTGCGCCTGCGGCCAGGGCATGCTGCAGAAACGCGTGGCCGGCAAGCGCCTCCAGAAACGCGCTCATGGTTTCGCCTCCGTCTCGCAAGCATCGCTGTGCGGGATGCGCTGCACCGGCATGCCATACAGTTTTTCGATCACTTCCGGCCCGATCGGCACCGGCTGGTGGCACAGCAGGGTGCGGTTGAGGCAAGCCACGCGGGTCACATAGCGCGAGATGAAACCGATGTCGTGGGAGACGACGACGATGGTCATGTGCTGGTTGAGTGCCTTGAACAGGTCGAAAATCTCGGTTTCGGCACGCATGTCGATGTTGGCGGTGGGTTCGTCCAGAATCAGGATGTGCGGGTCGCAGGCGAGTGCCCGCGCCACCAGCACCCGCTGCAACTGTCCGCCGGAGAGGGTGCCGAGCGGGCGCTGCCGCAGGTCCAGCACCTCGGTCTCCGTCATCGCCAGGTGCGCCGCCTCGCGGTCTGCGGCGCGGTAGCCGCCCAGCAATCGGGTCGTGCCGAGTCGTCCCAGCAGCACCGTCTCCTCTACTGAAATCGGGAAGTCGCGGGCGAAGCGGGCATATTGCGGCACATAACCGATCACCCTGCGTGATTCTTGCGGGGTTCCACCGGCCACGCGCACCTCGCCAGAACCGGGCCGGAGCAGCCCGAGCACGAGCTTGAGCAGTGTGCTCTTGCCGCCGCCATTCGGCCCCACCAGGCCCAGGAACTCGCCTTCCCGCACGGCCAGGCTGACATGTTCCAGCGCCGGCGGGCCGATGTCGTAGGCGAAGGAAACGTCCTTCAGTTCGATGACCGGTTTCATTTCAAGGCGTCGGCGAATTCATGCGCGACCCGCAACAGGTTTTGCGGATAATTTTCCGCCAGCGGGTCCACTCCTACCACCCGCGCGCCGATGGCTGCAGCGACGGTTTCTGCGGTACGCCGGCTGAACTGGGTCTGCACGAAGATGACCTTCACGCCCTCCCGCTTACCGAGATCGATCACGCGCGCGAGCGCCTTGGCTCCTGGCTCCTTGCCCTCGGCCTCGATGGGAATCTGGCGCAGTCCGTAGTCTTTCGCGAAGTAGCCCCAGGACGGATGGAACACCAGGAAGGGCTTGCCTTTGGCCGATGCAAGAATGGTACGGATTTCCAGATCCAGCGCGTCCAGCTCGGAGCTGAACGCCAGATAGTTCGATTCGTAGTCGCCACGGTGGGCGGGGTCGGTCTCGATCAGGGCATCGCGGATGCTTGCCGCCATGATCTTCACCCGCAGCGGGCTGGTCCAGATGTGCGGATCCATGCCGGCGGGTTCGCCGCCCGGGCCGGTCAGGGGCAGCAGCTCGACGCCGCGCTGCATGGGCACCACGCGCAAGGCAGGGTTCGCGGCCTGGATGCGCTTCATCCAGGTGTCCTCGAACGCCACCCCGATAGAAAAGTAAAGCCGCGCCCGGGACAGCGCCGTCATCTGGCGCGGCGTCGGCTCGTAGGTTGCCGGGCTCTGCCCGGGACCCACCATTACCGAAACCACAACCTGCTCGCCGCCGACGCGTTCGACGAAATACTTCTGCGGCAGGATACTCACGAACACCGGCAGCGGCGCGGAAGCTAACGCAGCGCCCACCTGCAAGGCCCAGAGCGCGACCACAAACGCGAAGGTTTTGGCAATCATTCCCACGGATCAGTCCTCACTCGTTGCTGCGACAACCACGAACGCACATTGGCCGCGCCCTGTCCGCAGAGGTTCGATCTCCCGCGTCTCGGGCAGGGGATGCGCGAGTGTCTGGCCCCAGGCGCTAATCGCGAACCCGGCTTCCGGCAGAAGCCGCGCTACCTCGTCAGCGGAATAGAAAGTGGCCTCGCGGTAAAATACATTCTCTGCCTGGTGCACCAGATAATCTTGTCCCAAAGTGCTCTCCCGGTCGATGAAGCCAATCACCAATCGCCCGCCCGGCTTGAGCACCCTGTGCGCCTCGGCAAGCATCTCCGCAGGCGAATCCACAAAGCAGAGGGTGGTCACCACCAAGGCGTGGTCGAAGCTGCCGGCTGCGAAAGGCAGATTTTCGGCCACCCCTTCCACGGCTTCGATGCCGCGCGCAGCGGCGTGGGCCAGCATTGCCGGGGAGGGATCCAGACCCACCTGCACTCCCAGCGGCGCGGCGAAGCGGCCGCTTCCCACCCCGATCTCGAT
>JAIOJM010000040.1 GCA_019911785.1 Sulfuricella sp.
CGGCACCCGAGGAAACCGTGCGTGACGCGCTGGAAATCGTCAAGGCGGAGGTGGTGGCCGCATAAGCCATGGCCGTCATGCCTGAAAGCGATAAAGCGGGTTGTGCGGAAGTTGGGTAAAATACCCCATTCAATTCACTCAGGAGCACAGCATGGCTGAAATCACCACCCCATCCGGACTGATTTACGAAGACCTCGGCGAGGGAGAGGGCGTAGCCGCCCAGGCCGGACAGCGGGTTTTCGTCCATTACACCGGCTGGCTGACGGACGGCACCAAGTTCGATTCCAGTAAGGATCGCAACGAGCCATTCGATTTTCCGCTCGGCGCCGGACACGTCATTCGTGGTTGGGACGAGGGCGTGCAGGGCATGAAGGTGGGCGGAGTGCGCAAGCTCACTATCCCGCCTCAGCTGGGCTACGGCGCCCGCGGCGCAGGTGGCGTCATCCCTCCGAACGCCACGCTGGTGTTCGAAGTCGAATTGCTGAAAATTCTATAAATTCCGTGACCATACGAAGGCCGCCGAAAGGCAGGGTAGGCCCCGTCGGGCGGAGAAAATCCGATAGTGCAGCGGGTTCCGGAACGAAGTCTGTGGCAGCGCGGGTCAAGCTGGCGCGCCCTGATGCGCCTGGACCGAAAACTGGTGTAGCGGACACGGCTGCGGATTCCGGAAAAGTCCGTCTTTCCAAGCTGATGTCCGAACGCGGTCTGTGCTCGCGCCGCGAAGCGGATGCCCTGATCGAACGAGGCCTGGTACTGGTCGATGGCGAACGGGTCACTCTGCTGGGCACCAAGGTGGACCCCAGCCAGACCGTCACTCTGGACAAGCGAGCCGAGAAGCAGCAGTCGCAACGTGTCACCATCCTGCTCAACAAGCCGGTGGGTTACGTTTCCTCACAGCCGGAGAAGGGCTACCAAGCGGCGGTGTCGCTGATCGGCAAGGATACCCGCTACAAGGAAGACCGCGCGCCGCAGCCCTACTCTCCCGAACACCTGCACGGGTTGGCTCCGGCGGGGCGGCTCGATATCGATTCCACCGGGCTTTTGGTGTTGACGCAAGACGGCCGCATCGCCAAGCAGCTGATCGGTGCCGATTCCGAAATCGAGAAGGAATACCTGGTGCGGGTGGAGGGCCGGCTGAACGAGGCCAACCTGAAACGGCTCAACCACGGCCTCAGTCTCGACGGCGAGGCGCTCAAGCCGGCGGAGGTGTCCTGGCAGAACCAGGATCAGCTGCGCTTTATCCTGAAGGAAGGCAAGAAGCGCCAGATTCGCCGCATGTGCGAACTGGTCGGGCTCAAAGTGGTCGGCCTCAAGCGCGTGCGCATCGGTCGCGTCAAACTGGGCGATCTGCCGGTAGGGCAGTGGCGCTATCTGCTGGACGGCGAGCGGTTCTAAGCTTCACGTGTGCCGTTACCCCCAGGCACGGGTCAGTAACTCGTCAAGAGCATCCATGATGCGATTCCCTTCATGGGTAAGCGATTCCACGAATTCACCCAATTGTTCATTGGGGACCGACACAATCTCCAGCGGATGCAAGACCACTGCAATGCTCTCGATGTTGAAAGTCGGGTTAAAACGCGCGTCACTGATCGGCGCGAGAGAAGATTCACGCACCAGGGGAACAACCACTCTTCGGCGGTAGCTGTCGAAGAGTGATGATTGCACCAGCACGACAAACGGAATGGCATCCCGGTTTTTCCCGGTGTTCCGGTGTACGTCGAATTGGGCCATCAGAGGGTCGAATGCTCGTCGGCAAATGAACCAAGTTGGGTGTTGAAGTCGTTCCAGGTTGCAATTGTCGCTTCAACGGTTTTGGCTTTGGCGAAGCGTTGTTGACGTTCGTGCTCCACAAAATTCGCCAGGAGCGACTCGACGACACCAGAAAGGTTGTCGGTCATCTCTCGTGCTTGAAGCACCAGGTCTTCATTCAGCGTCAGGTTGACGGGACGCTTGCGAGCCTGCAGGTTGTAGCTGGTTTTCATTGGACACCTCCAATGCGCATTGTATGCGCATGAGTGTGGGTTTTCAAGCTGAAACGAAGACTGATGTAATCTTCCGCTTCGCTCGTTTTCCGCCCTACGTTGGCTTTTTTCACCGCGTCCTCTGCAGTGAAACGCCTTATCAGCCGCGCAAGGCTGCGCGCCTGCCTCTCAACACATTCACCCCGCCCAGCAACATCAATCCCACGACGAAATAGCTGCCGGTGACCAGGATGGCGAGGCGGTGATCGCCTTGCGACAGCCAACTGGCCAGGCCGTAGGTGATCGGGCCGAGAATGGCGGAAAACTTCACTGCCAGCCCCCACAGCCCGAAAAATTCCGCGCGCCGACTTGCCGGGCTCAGCAGTCCGACCATCGCCCGCCCTGCCGACTGGCTTGCGCCCATGGCGATGCCGGCGAGGTTGGCGGCAAGCCAGAACATCTGCGGTCCTTGCGCGCCCCAGGCGAGCAGCACCATGACGATCCACAGCACCAGGGTCAGCGCGATGGTCTGGATGTGGCCGATCCGGTCTTGCAGGTGGCCGAACAGGAAGGCGCCGATGGCTGCCGTGATGTTGACCACGAAAACCAGCAGGATGGTGTCGCGGGTGGAAAAGTGCATGGCCTGCTGGGCGTAGATCGCGGCGAGGCTGATTACCGCCTGGATGCCTGCCTGGTAGAACACGGTGCAGATCAGGAAGCGGCGCAGGTCGCGGTAGCGGGCGGCATGGCGCAGTGTCTGCCCGAGCCGGGCGTAGGCTTCCCGGATCAGGTGGTGTCGGGCATGCGTTTGCGGTATAGCCCTTTCCTTGAGAAACAGGAAGGTAGGCAGGCTGGCCAGGGCGAATAGTGCCGCCGTGATCAGCATGGTGACCGGGACGAAATCCGCCGCCTGCCGGCCATGCGCTTCCGCCCAGTTGACATAGGCCAGGCAGGCGCCGAGGCTGACCAGTCCGCCGAGGTAACCGAGGCTCCAGCCCCAGCCGGAAACCTTGCCCAGCG
>JAIOJM010000347.1 GCA_019911785.1 Sulfuricella sp.
GGGGAGAGGTAGGAGAGAGGGAACGGACACGGCGAGAAACGATGCTCATCATTCGGGGCGGCGCTTCTCGCCATGTCCGTTATTTGTTGCCATCCATGGCATCCCGGAAGCTCTTCACCAGGGTGTAAACATTGTCCAGCAGCGATACCGCCGTCGAATTCTCGATTTCTTCCACGATGCGGCTGCCGATCACCACCGCATCGGCCATTTGCGACATGGTTCTTGCCGCCTGGCCATCCCGAATGCCGAAACCGATACCCACAGGCAGGCTGGCGGCCGCCCGGATCTGCGGGATTTTCCTCGCCACTTCGGCGGTGTCGAGCGTGGCCGCACCCGTCACACCCTTGAGCGAGACGTAGTAGATAAAGCCGCGCGCCAGCTTGCCAACCTGCGCCATGCGCGCTTCCGGCGTGGTCGGCGACAGCAGGTAGATCGGGTCGATGCCATGGCGGCCAAGGTGTTCCACGAAGGCAGCGCTCTCCTCGGGAGGATAGTCCACCGTCAGAACACCGTCCACGCCGGCCGCTGCCGCTGCGGCTGCGAACGGCTCATAGCCCATCGCCTCGATCGGATTGGCATAACCCATCAGCACCACTGGTGTCGCCGTATCCTTCTTGCGAAACTCGACCACCATGCCGAGCACGTCGCGAAGACTGACGCCATGCTTGAGCGCCCGCTCGGACGCACGCTGGATGGTCGGGCCATCCGCCATCGGGTCGGAAAACGGCACGCCCAATTCGATGATGTTCGCCCCCGCCTCCACCAACCGGTGCATCAGCGGCACCGTCCTGTCCGGCCCGGGGTCACCGGCGGTGATGAAAGGGATCAGGGCTTTCTTGTTTTGCGCTTTGAGCGCGGTAAAAGTTAGTCCGATACGGCTCATGGTTCAGTCTTCTTCAAAATAATCGCTGTCCAGCCGCTTCACCGTATAAACCTCTTTGGTGGAAACGCCCAGATCGTAGTCCATCATTAGTTCAGCCAGCATGGGGCCGTCGATCAGGATGACTCTATGATTCACCTGTGACGCATAGCCTTTAGCTTCTTTTGTGAAACCGGAGCTGGTGATAAAAACCCCTTTGTTGGCCTTGTTTCCGGCAAGTGCTCCAACAAACTTCTGGATTTCTGGACGACCCACATCGGCTTCCCAACGCTTGGCCTGAATGTAGATTACATCCAGCCCAAGCCGATCTTCGTTGATAATGCCATCAATGCCACCATCGCCACTTTTACCTACCACCTGCCCCGCATCTTCCTGTGTGCCGCCGTAGCCCATTTTCAGCAGCAGTTCGACGACTAATTCCTCAAAACGCGAGGGACTAACGGTCTTGATTCGCTCCAGCAATTCAACCGCGAGTACCTCACGCAATTGTTTGTAGCCGCCAGCGATAAGCTCGTCCGGGGTCTCTGTATTCGCCGAAACCGATTCAACAAATTTACTCTCATCCTTCGGTTTCCCCATATTAAAAACCACAAACTCCGGAAACCGCTTGAGGTATTTGACATTCAGTGGCTGAGGGTTCTCACTCAAAACCTGCATGCCGCGCGCCGTGATTTTGAAAACGCCTCGCCTCGGATATTCGAGTAGCCCCGCCTGTTTGAGATAAGTTTGTGCCCAAGCAACACGATTATAAAACATGCCTTGCTTGCAACTGGCGAGTGTGATTTCAAGCTCGGAATCAGTCAGCCCGAACTGCTTTGCCAGCAGAGGCATCAATTCCTGCTTGATATGCTCCTTGCCATCAGCGCAAGCTTTCAGCAGCGGCAGGAAAATGCTTTGGAAGTCCGGGATGGCCATATCGTTAAGCGTACATCAGCCGCCCACGGGGCTCTGGAATAGGGTCACCGAACTCACGCGCCGTATCCAGCCACAGATGCATGGCATCTTTCACGTTCGCCAGTGCAATCTCCTGACTCTCGCCATGTGCCATGCAACCCGGCAACTCCGGCACTTCGGCGATGAAAACATGGTCTTCATCGCTCCAATAAAGAATGATTTCGTATCTGTCCATTCCTAGAATTTGATTCCCGACAACTCCGCCACCGTGTTCATGTCCTTGTCTCCGCGGCCGGACAGGTTGACCAGCAAAATCTTGTCACGCGGCAAAGTGGGGGCGAGCTTGGCGGCGTAGGCCAGCGCATGGCTGGATTCCAGCGCCGGGATGATGCCTTCGAAGCGGCACAGGTCGTGGAAGGCCTGCAATGCCTCGGCGTCGGTCACCGCGACGTATTCGGCGCGGCCGCTGTCCTTGAGCCAGCAATGCTCCGGGCCGACGCCGGGGTAGTCCAGGCCGGCGGAAATGGAATGGGTTTCGATGATCTGGCCGTTCTCGTCCTGCATCAGATAGACACGGTTGCCGTGCAATACGCCGGGCCTGCCTGCATTCAAGGGTGCCGCATGCTTGCCGGTTTCAAGGCCGAGACCGGCCGCTTCCACGCCGATCAGCTTGACGCTGTCGTCGGTGATGTAGGGGTAGAACAGGCCGATGGCGTTGGAACCGCCGCCGACGCAGGCGATCAGCGCATCCGGCTGGCGTCCGGCCATTTCCGGCATCTGTATCCTGGCTTCCTCGCCGATGACCGACTGGAAATCGCGCACCATCATGGGGTAGGGGTGCGGCCCCGCAGCGGTGCCGAACACGTAAAAGGTGCTTTCGACGTTGGTGACCCAGTCGCGGATCGCCTCGTTGCAGGCATCCTTGAG
>JAIOJM010000348.1 GCA_019911785.1 Sulfuricella sp.
ATCGGCGGTGTGATCAATGTGCTCACCCGTCCAACCCCCCTCAAGCCGGAAGCCGAAGTGTCCGCCGATGTGGGTGAGTATGGATGGAAGCGCATGCTGGTGTCGGGGGGAACTACTCAGGGTGACAATGGCTGGCGTGCCGATGTGAACCTGACCCAGACAGACGGCTGGCGCACCAAGACCGCTTACGAGCGCCAGACCGGAACGCTGCGCTGGGATCGTGCATTGGGGAGCGATGCCACCCTGAAGATGGTCGCCGCCTACACCAATGTCGACCAGGACCTTGCCGGTAGTTCAACGCTTACGAAGGAAGACTACGAGAACAACCCGACCGCCAACTACACGCAGATGGCCTTGCGCAAGGTCAAGGCGTTCCGCCTGTCCGCCGCCTACGAGAGGGAGTCGGCCAATTCCCTGCTGAGCATCACCCCCTATGTGCGCGACAATGAAATGGACCTGATAGCCAATTGGGCGCTTGGTTACGACCCGACAATCTCAAATAGCTACAATCGCTCCTTCGGCATCCTGGCGAAATACCGGCAGGATTTTGTGCCCTACCGCGCCCGGCTGGTGGTCGGTGTCGATGTGGACAACAGCCCGGGCGGGCGCAAGGAAAAATCCATTACCACCACCAAGGTCGGGCCCGTGTATACAGCCTACACCGAAGGTGCCACGATCTACGATTACGACGTGACCTATCGCGGCATTTCCCCGTACGTCCATGGAGAAATGTCGCCCACCGACCGGCTGCGCCTGATTGCCGGCCTGCGCTACGACGACATACGCTATGACTACGATAATCATTTGACGGATAGTTGGCTCGTGGCGGGGGGGAAATATTATGGCCACGCTGGCGATGCCAGCAAAAGTTACAGCCGCTTCAGCCCCAAGCTGGGCGCTACTTATGCTTTCAGCCAGCAACTCAACGGCTTTGCCAACTACAGCCAAGCCTTCCGTGCACCCTCGGAAAGCCAGTTGTTCCGGCCTTCTACCGGATCGGGTGCTGATGCCGCTGCGAAGCAGGCAAATGCCCAAGCTAATGCAGAGTCCGCACTTAGCCTCAAACCGGTCAAGGTGGACAGCTACGAGATCGGCCTGCGCGGCAAGGCGGCACAGAAAGTCAACTGGGAGGTTTCCCTCTATCACATGACCAAGAGTGACGACATTCTGAGTTACAAGGACCCAGCTACTAATATCTCTCAGTCTCTGAATGCAGGAAAAACCCTGCACCGTGGCATCGAGGTTGGGCTGGGTGCAGAACTCGTTCAAGGCCTGCGGCTGGATGTGGCCTATTCCTACGCCAGGCACACTTATGAGGAATGGAGTGTAAATCCAACCACGGACTATAGTGGCAAGGAAATGAGCACCGCGCCACGCACCATCGCCAACACCCGCCTGAGCTACGCGCCGGCGGCCCTGAACGGCGGCAAGATGGCGCTGGAATGGGTGAGATTGGGCAGCTACTGGGTGGACGATGCCAATACCGCCAAGTATGAGGGGCACGACGTGTTCAACCTGCGCGCCGATTATTTGATCGCCAGGCAATGGGAGCTGTTCGGCAGCATCATGAACCTGACCGACAAGCGCTACGCCGAGAGCACCAAGCTTTCCGGTACGGCTATCGAGTACGCGCCGGCCATGCCGCGCACCGTCTATGCTGGTCTGCGCTACAACTGGGGGAAATAGCCGTTGAATAAAAAGATGCTGCTTGCTGTTCTCATGTTGACGGCGGGGTTGGCTGCCAATGTCACGGCATTGGCAGCCAACCTGTCGCCCCCCAAGCACGACATGGGCAAGATGTGGCAGGCCGCGCTGGCGCGGCCCGCCCTCGCGGTCGGGGCAACTTTCGACCGGCGCGGCTGGCTGTGGCTGGCCAAGGTGGAAAATGGCTATCTCTTCATCAGCCGTTCCGAGGATAAGGGCAAGACCTTCGGCCCGGCGGTGAAGGTCAATCCGGTGCCCGAGAACATCTCCGCCGACGGGGAAAACCGGCCCAAGATCGCAGTGACATCTGAGGGGCGGATTTACGTCGCCTATACCTCCAGCCTGGAAAAACCCTTCAGCGGCCATATCCGTTTCAGCCGTTCGACCGACGGCGGAACGACCTTTTCCGAGCCGATCACCGTCAACGACAACCGCGAGGTGATCAGCCACCGCTTCGAGGCGATGGCAGTCGACAGTCGCGGCCAGATCACCCTCGCCTGGCTGGACAAGCGCGACCAGTCTGCGGCGCAGCAGCAAGGCCAGGCCTATACCGGGGCTGCGGTCTACTACTCCGTTTCCGCCGATGGAGGAGCGAGCTTCGGCCCCAATCGCAAGCTGGCCGACAATTCCTGCGAGTGCTGCCGTGTGGCGATGGCGCTGGATAACGATGAAACGCCGGTAATTTTCTGGCGCCATGTTTATGGCAAGAACGTGCGCGACCACGCATTGGCCCGGTTGGACGGCAAGTCCCAGCCGGTTCGCGTCAGCCATGACCAGTGGGAGGTGGATGCCTGCCCCCATCACGGCCCGGCGATTTCGATTGCCGATGACGGGGCCTATCATCTGGTCTGGTTCGACAACGGGCCGCAGCTCCATGGCCTGTTCTACGCCAGCTCGGCCGATCAGGGTGAAACCTTTTCCGCGCCGCTGAACTTCGGCAATTTCGAGGCGCAGGCCGGCCATCCGCATGTACTGAGCTTCGGCAAGGCGGTGCATGTTGTCTGGAAGGAATTCGACGGCCAGAATTCGGTCATCATGGGGATGTCCTCTGCCGACGGCGGCAAGTCGTGGTCGCTGCCGCGCCGGATTGCCGCGACCGCCGGCGCTTCGGATCATCCCCTGCTGATAGCCGACGGCACTCAACCTTATCTGTCGTGGAACACCGCCAGGGAAGGCTTGCGGCTGATCGGGATGGAGCCGTAATGCGGCAACGCTTTAACGCAAAACTCGCGAAGCGAGACCTCGTCCCTCTCGCCCTCTGGGAGAGAGCTAGGAGAGAGGGAAACGGACATGGCGAATCGCTGTTTCATCATTTGTGGCGGCGGTTCGCCATGTCCGTTTGTTTGGCGCTGGCGCTGCTGTCGGTGCTGATTCTTCCCGCGGCGGCGCAGGAACTCAAGCCCTTTGTCGCCGGCAGCATCAAGGAAATAACCGCGGCGCGGCAGGGCAAGCCGTTTATCCTGGGCATGTGGTCGCTGACCTGCACCCATTGCCGGGAAGAGCTTGTCTTGTTGTCCGACCTGCTAAAAAAGCACCCCGATCTCGATCTGGTGCTGGTGGCCACCGATACGCCGGAAGAGGGCGAAGCAATCAGCGCCACGCTGCGGCAATCCGGCCTCGGAGGGGCAGAAGCCTGGGTTTTCGCCGATCCCTTTGTGGAACGCCTGCGTTTCGAGATCGACCCCAAGTGGCATGGCGAACTGCCGCGCACTTATCT
>JAIOJM010000349.1 GCA_019911785.1 Sulfuricella sp.
CGAAATTCCTGCTCAAGTTTAACCTTGAAAATCAGTTATCCACAGATGACCACAGATTTACACAGATATTTCAATGCGTTGACTTCATTGTTTGACTCACCCTGACGGTTATGTGCGATTGACTGGCAACCACCTGATTCAGCGGGGTTTTATCTGTGTGAATCTGCGCCATCTGCGGATTATAGGTTTAACTAAGCTGGCTCAGCATCTCCGGCTCCATGTCGAAGCCGACTTCACAGCCGGGGTTGAGCGCGACGCCGTGGCCGGTGCCCATCTTTTCCAGGACCCACTTGAATTCGGTCAGCAGCCCGCCGCCATAGAGAGGGAAATCCTTGAGAAAAGGTTTGGCACGATCCGGACTGGTGAATACCGCAAGAACCCTGGTTCCGTCTTCGGCTTCGAGCACCAGCGGCTGGGCGCGGGTGGAGCGTTGCACACCCGGCATTACCTCGTCTTCCTCGATCGGCATGAACACCTCTGAAACCAACAGTTCGTGCATGAACTCATCGCCCGACATGCTGCCTCCCCACGCCGCCAGGAGCTTTTTTTCCAGTTCGTTCTTCGGTATGAACGCTTCGCTTGCCATCATTGTTTCCCTCAAATTTTGAAAAAATCAAAGCCAAGTATAATGAACTTGACTAATTCGCTCAACTAATCTAAAAATTAAATATAAATAATACAGAATTCATAGGGCGCCGCCAGAGCGCGGCAATGTTCCGCATACAGCGGAGGAGGTGCAAAATGTATGACATCAACCAAATCATCAACCGTGAAGGCAACACACCGGAGGTCGATCTTCTCGAATTTGGAGACTGGTCCGAGCAGATTGCGCAAGATCTGGCGGGGGAAGAAGGCATTGCCTTGTCAAAAGAACACTGGGACGTGATCAATTTTCTTCGCGACCATTATCAGCGCTGCGGCCCCTGTCCGAACGGCCGCGCTGTTCTGGGCTTACTCGAGGACAACTTCTCGCAGCAAGGCGGCAAAAAACACCTTTACCATTTGTTCCCCAGGGGTCCGGTCGTCCAGTCCTGCAAGATTGCGGGGCTGCCCCTGCCGCCATACAGTGCGGATGCCTCGTTCGGCAGCGTGATGTAAAGCCGGCGCTTACGACTTCAGCGGTATGATGCTGATCACTGCCGATCAATCGAACCACTGCTGCAAGTCGCCAACGGCTAGCCTTGCAAACTCTTCCCGAATGGTGGATTCGTCGAGACTCTCGTAATCCTCGCGATTAAAAATCACCATCCCGCCCGCCAGTTCGTGCCAGGTAAAGCCGCTAGTCCATGCCGGCTGGGAATAGGCGCCCTGCTTCCTGCGCGGGAAAACAAACAGCCTGCCGGGCGCATACAGCAGGTTGTAAGCGATCTCGTCGGAATGCAGCATCTGGATGCAGCTCCATGCCGCACGCGGCTCGTCGAACGCCAGGCACTGTGCCGGATAAGATTCGCCGCCGCCGTTGTGGCGCCAGGCGGCATCCATCACCGGGAAGCCCTGCGGCTTGAGGAACATCTGGAAATGCAGGTGGTTGACCGACGCGAAGGCGCCGATGGAGTTATAACCGAAACCCACACCGGCCAGGGTTTCCGCCAGTTGCGACGTCAGCTCCCAGACATAATTGTGATGTTCCAGCGTGAGGAACTGGGGCTGCCTGCGCTCCCTCTCCGGCACCAGCAAACCGTGGAAATCGACGAAGGGGTACTTGTTGTAATACAGGGTAGCCGCCTTGCCGCCTAGCGTTCCCGCCCAGAACGCCTCCTTCTGCATGAACCCCTTGTTGAAATGGAAGCCTGCCTCGTCGAAATCCACATGGATCCCGGCTGGCGCCCGAGCCGTAATGCGCTTGGGCCGAAACGAGCGCAGATGGTTGAACTGCAGCTCCCATTTTCCCGCCTGCCGCCGCTCCGTGTGCCTCAGTTTTTCCAGCCCGATGGCCTGTATCTTGAGAAACACCAGCAGATCCTCCTCCACTTCCTGGATCGCCCGTCCGCTTTCCAGCGCATGAACGTATTGCTCGCGCAGCCGCCGGTACAGCGCTACGAGTTCAGCCGCCGTGGCGGAATGAATTTTCGGGTCGAAGGTGGCGTTGGCGCAAACCAGGATGAATGGCCCCAGTCCGCCTCCCTGCAGGAGGCAGGACAAGCCGGCCGAGAATGCCTGGCAAAAGGAGGGGGCGGAAGAAAAGGGATGCTGGTTCATAAACCTGAAATCCGGGTTAAGTTTACTCCACCCGCCGCAGCAGCAAGCCCTTCAGGTATTCCCCCTCGGGGAAATTCAGCACCGCCGGATGATCGGCATCGGCGGCGAAGCGCCCCACGATCTGCGCCGTCACGTTCGCATCCATCGCCGCACCGGCGAGAATTTTCTGGAACAGGTCGGCAGTGACTCCACCCGAGCAGGAAAAAGTGGCCAGCAGTCCGCCCGGCCGCAGCAACTTGAGCGCCCACAGGTTGATGTCCTTGTAGGCGCGCGCCGCATTGGCGGCGTGATGGGCGGTAGGGGCGAACTTGGGCGGGTCGAGCACGATCAGGTCGAAGCTCTTGCCCTGATCGCGCATCAAGCGCAACGACTTGAACACGTCCGCCTCCAGCCACTGCGCCCGATCTTCCGCCAGGTTGTTGAGCTTGACGTTTTCCCGCGCCAGCGCCAGCGCCTCGGCGGAGCTGTCCACCGACAGCACCGAGCGAGCGCCGCCCTGAAGCGCACTCAAGCTGAAGCCGCCGCTGTAGCAGAAGCAGTTGAGCACGTCCTTGTCGTTGGCCAGTTCGCCGACACGGCGGCGGTTGTCGCGCTGATCGAGGTAGAAGCCGGTTTTCTGCCCCTTTTCCACATCCACATGAAATTTCAGCCCATGCTCGCGGATGATCAGCGGCACAGGCAGTGCGCCGCGCAGAATGCCGGCGCGAGCCGGCAGCCCTTCCAGATCTCGCACCTCCGCATCGGACCGCTCGTAGAGATTGGCGCAGCCGGTCAGCTCCACCAGCAAATCGGCCAGCGTCCCGCGCCAGCGCTCCATCCCCGCCGACAGCACCTGCATCACCAGCGTGTCGCCGTAGCGGTCCACCACCAAGCCGGGCAGGCCGTCGGATTCGCCGTGCACCAGCCGCATCCCGTCGGTGACCTTGGCCAGTTCCTGGCGCAAACCGATGGCACGCGCCAGGCGCGCCCGGAGGAAGGCCTCGTCGACCGTCTCGTTTTCCCGGTAAGTCCACACCCGCCCCAGAATCTGCGATTTGGGGCTATACGCGGCCAGCGCCAGGAAAGCCCCGTGGGTATCGCGCACGGCCACGGTTTCGCCGGACTGCGGCTCGCCCTTGATGCGCTCGACCGCGCCGGTAAAAATCCAGGGGTGGCGGTGCTGCAGGGATTTCTCCCGGCCGGGATTGAGGATTAGTGAATTCATGGTGGTTTAACCGAAGGAAAACAGAGGATTCTGAACCGCGCAGTATAACAGTTGGCCTGCGCCTACCCGAGTTTTTCAATCCGGCACGGGCAGAAGCGCCTAGGCTTTGTCGCCCGTGTAGGGGTTGGTGAGCCGCTCGTAGCCGAAGGTGGATACCGGGCCGTGGCCGGGGATGAAGGTCACATCATCGCCCAGCGGAAACAGCCGTTCGCGGATTGAGCGAATCAGCGCCGGGTAATCACCGCGCGGGAGATCGGTGCGGCCGATCGAGCCCTTGAACAGCACGTCCGCGACAAAGGCGGTGCGGCTGGCGCGATGGAAAAATACCACGTGGCCGGGGGTATGACCGGGGCAGTGCAGCACTTCCAGAATCTGGTTGCCCACGCTCACCCGGTCGCCCTGCTCCAGCCAGCGATCGGGCGTGAACGCCGTAGTATGCGGAAAGCCGAACCTCTCGCTCTGCTGCGGCAGCGATTCCAGCCAGAAGGCGTCCTCGCGCTGCGGCCCCTCGATCGGGATCGCCAGCCTTGCCGCAAGCTCCGCCGCCGCCCCGACATGATCTATGTGGCCGTGGGTAAGCAACAGCTTGGTCAGACGCAGGCCGTTTTCCTGCACAACGGCAAGCAATACTTCGGCATCGCCGCCAGGATCGACCAGTGCCGCCTCAAGGGTTTGCTCGCACCAGATCAGGGAACAGTTCTGCTCGAACGGGGTGACGGGAATGATCAGGTATTTCATTCTAAATAAACGGCGATTAACCACGAATGACACGAATGTCCACGAATAAACACGAATAGTTTGAAGCAATCATCGTGTCACCTGAAAGCACCTGTTTTTGGCGCCGAACAAGTAAACCAAGTTATCCATGCTAATCCTCTTAATTGTTCGTGAACATTCGTGTTTCATTCCGTGTAAATTCGTGGTTAAAAGCTTTTTCTGGGTTCATGGATTGTCATTTATCCTGCGGGAATGATGTCGGTGACCAGAACAGCATGCCCATCAGTTTCCCACTTCACGTCGTAATCGAGCAGCTTCATGCCGAAAACCCGCTTGCCGTCACTCTTCCCATGGTAGGCGGGACGCGGGTCCCGGCTCAGTATCTGGCGTATCAGCAGTTCCAGTTCCGGCACCGCCGCGCAGCGATCCAGCGCAGGCCGGCTGAAATCTACCTCGAACAAGGCGGAAGGGGCTTCCGCCGCGAAACCGCCGGTTGCGCCGGGAATAACATCCGAATACGGCAAATAGGGTTTGATATCCAGCACCGGCGTGCCGTCCAGCAGATCCGCACCCTTCAGGTGCAGCAGCACCCGCCCCGCCCCGGCTTCGATGCGTTCCAGCTCGACCGCCGAAAGG
This sequence comes from Sulfuricella sp., assembly GCA_019911785.1. The sequence goes on from JAIOJM010000349.1 coordinate 4,757, forward strand.
CCGATGGGATTGGGGCGGTGGGTGGAGCGGGTAGCAAAGACGCCCAGGCGGCGATTGCCGCCCAGCCGCGGCGGGCGCACCGTCGGTTTCCACGGCTCGTCCAGGCAGGCGTGAAAAACGAAACTCACCCAGATGTGC
>JAIOJM010000041.1 GCA_019911785.1 Sulfuricella sp.
CTGGTGGAGTCCGAACTGTTCGGCCACCGCCGCGGTGCTTTCAGCAACGCCATCGTCGACCGCGACGGCCTGGTGCGGGCAGCCCACAACGGGACATTATTCCTTGACGAGATCGGCGAACTGCCGCTGACGGCTCAGGCCAAACTGCTGCGCTTCCTGGAAAACGGCGAAATCCTCCCTCTGGGTTACGACCAGCCGATCAAGGCCAACGTACGCGTGATCGCCGCGACCAACTGCGACCTGGAAAAGATGATGAAGATCGGCCGCTTCCGCGCCGACCTGTTTTACCGTTTGCAGGTGGTGCCGATGGAAGTGCCGCCGCTGCGCGAACGCGCGGGCGACATCGGTTTGCTGATAGAGCACTTTGTTGAAATGGCGGCACAGCAGCATAGTCTCCAGGCAGTTTCCTTCAGCCCGGAAGCGATGAAAGTGCTCAAGGCTTACCCTTGGCCCGGCAACGTGCGCGAGCTGAAAAACCTGTGCGAGCGCCTGACGATTTTGTGCAATTTCCAGCGTGGCTCACTGGGGGTGGAAAACCTGCCGCTCAACATCCGCGGCGGACAGCGCGCTGCCGCATCCGCAACTGCCCCGCTCAACCTGGAGCAGACCGAGCGCGATCTGATCCTGCAAGCCCTGGAGCAGACCAGGGGCAACCGCACCCGCGCCGCCAAGCTGCTGGGCATCAGTCGCTACACCCTGCTTTACCGGATGAAGAAATACTTTGGCGCCGAAGAGTCCGGACTTCTGGGCGAGGCGTAAACCGTTCTAACTCACCGATAAAAAAGGCTCCAAACGGAGCCTTTTTTATTGAACCTATAACCACTCAGGTACAGCCATCTTTCTCCTTCCCCCTTACAGGGGGAAGGCCGGGATGGGGGTAGAAAGGCGAGGTATAGATGCTGTATCGATAACATCACCCTCTTACCCCCATCCTAACCTTCCCCCTAAAAGGGGGAAGGGACTGGAATCCGCGGCCATTTTAACCAGAGTCACTTCGACTTGATCACCGTCTGCAGGTCGCGCTTGTGCTCTTCCTCCTGGATCAGGATATCCTCGAGCACCCGGCGCAGGCCGTATTCCTTGAGCGCCTCGGCCTGGGCGATTCTTTCCTTGTAGCGATTGATGGCGTTGTCCTCGCCCCGCAGATCCTGCTTCAGCATTGCCAGACTGTCGCTGGCGGTTTCGCGCTTTTCCACGTCCACCGTGGGCACCCCGCCGAGAAAATCGATCTGGTCGGACAGCATGACGGCGTGCATCATCTCCTCCTGGGAGTGGATGATCAATTCCTTCTGGATCGACTCATACTGCGCACCGGTGATCGCGGAAGCGTGCTGGACGTACTGTACCGCCGCGGCGTATTCCCATTCCAGGTCTTTGTTGAGTTCTTCGAGCAGTTTCTTTTTGGTGATTTTCATGTCCAGATCTCCTTTAGAGTGAATCTAAATTCAATATAGACCAAAAAATTATTTGCGAGCCACCAGGTCCACCAGTGCCGACATGCCGCTGTGCCCCTCTCCTTCGCAAATCTCGTCGTCATGTTCGGCGAGATGAAGAATTTCCATGGCGGAAAATTCCTCGCGCAGGGTTTCCGCCGTGTACAGGTTCTCCACGCTGGAAGGTCCGCCGGTCTTATATTCCAGCTGCTTTGGCCGGTAGCCCTGCAGGATCAGCAAGCCGCCCGGCTTGAGGGCGCGCAGCATCAGATCATTCAGGGTACGGCGCTGCTCCGGGCCAACAAACTGGATGAAAATCGCCACAATGGCATCGAAGCGGTTTTCACCCCAGTTCCAGGCAAACAGGCCGCTGATTTCGTGACGCACGGTCACCCCGTGCTGCTTCGCCAGTCGTTGCGCCTTCTCCACGGCCTGCGGGGAGAAATCCACCGCCGTCACATCCAGCCCCTGCCGGGCGAGCCAGACACCGTTCCGTCCCTCGCCATCGGCCACGGCCAGAACGCTTTGCCCTGGCTTGAAGCGGTGAAGCTGCGAGGCCAGGAAAGCGTTGGGGGCGGTGCCGAAGAAAAATTCGTCGCTGCTATAGCGCTGGTTCCAGAATTCTTTCAACGTTGCGGCCTTTCCCCGTTAAGCAGCTTTTCCAGATTGGCGGCCGGGATCATGCCGGGAATGCGCATCCCGTCGGCGAAGATGATCGTGGGCGTACCATTGACCTTGAGCTTGCGGCCCAGTTCGGCGATTTTCGCTAATGGGTTTTCGCACTTGCCGCCCGTCTGCGGCACGGTTCCCTTCTGGATCAGGTCCTCCCACGCCTTGACGCGATCAGGCGCACACCAGACTGCCTTGGCCTTGTCTCCGGCCTGGGGATGGAGGCTGGCGATCGGGTAGAGGAAAGTGTAGATCGTCACGTCGGTGACCTTTTCCAGTTCCGCATCGAGCTTCCTGCAATAGGGACAATCCGGGTCGGAGAACACCGCCAGCTTGCGCTTGCCGTTGCCCTTCACCTGCTTGATTGCCGACTCGAGCGGCAGCGTCTCGAATTTCACCCGCATCAGGTCGCGGATCCGTTCTTCGGTCACGTTACGCTGGGTCTTGGCGTCGATCAGGTTGCCGACAAGAATGAAACTGGCACTTTTGTCGGTGTAGAAAACCTGGCTTCCCTCCATAACGGCCTCATACAGGCCGCCGTATTGGGTTTTTTGCAGGCTGTCGATCTTGATATCGGGGAATTTCTTCTCGATGGCGGTCTTCACCGCGACTTCATCCGTACCCGACTGGGCATCGGCAAGCGCCGCGCCGGCAAGGAAAAAACCCGACAACAGGCAGACCAGAATTTTTGAACGCATTACGATTTCCTTCAAGAGTAAAAAAATACAATCTAAAAACGACTATTGCTTAACCGCAGAGACGCGGAGGCGCAGAGAAACAAATGGGTTACAACAATTTTCCACCTCTCCAAATGGGTGAGGTCATACAATGCGATAACTCATTGTTTTTCCTCTGCGCCTCCGCGTCTCTGCGGTTCAACTGAGTTTTTGGCACAATTAGTCAAGATGCCGCCCCACCGCATGTTGCACCAGGCCGTTTTTCAGCCAGGGCAAGCTGCCGGTAAGGGAAAGGCCCAGGTTGCGCGCCAGCTTCAGTGCCGGGTTGCGATTGTTGAACAACTTTTGCAGACCGTCGGTAACCATCTGCATCGCCAGAATATCCGCCTTGCGCGCCCGCTCATAGCGGCGCAGCAGGAAATAATCGCCGCAGTCCGGCTGAGGGCCGCGACCCTTCAGCACTTTCGCCAGCTCCCGTGCATCCTGAAAACCCAGGTTGACGCCCTGCCCGGCAAGCGGGTGGACGTTGTGGGCGGCGTCGCCGATCAGCGCCACCCTGGATTTGACCAGGTGCTCCAGGTGCAGCAAGCGCAGCGGAAAGGCGGCAGGCTTGCTGAGCAGTTTCAATTCACCCAGGGCGCTGTGGCTCGCCTCCTGCACCTGACGGCAGAACTCGTCCGGCGGCAGCGCCATCAGCTCAGCGGCGCGCTCCTCGAACGCCGTCCAGACAATCGAAATGCGCTTGCCCGGTAAAGGCAGGAAGGCCAGCACGCCGTCGCCACGGAACCATTCCCAGGCGGCATCGCCATGGGGCAGTTCGGTTTCGAAATTGGCGATCACCCCCATCTGGCGGTAGGGCGCAGGCTCGGCGTCCATGCCGGCCTGCGAACGCACCCAGGATTCCCGCCCGTCCGCTCCGACAATCAGCACAGCACGCAACTCGCGGCCGTCCTCCAGGCGCAGCACGGCGGCATCTTCCTGCAGCCTCAGGCTGGCGCAGCGCGCCGGGCAGAACAACTCGAGGTTTTCCTGGCGCTGCAGCGCCTGCCACAGGCCGTGCTGCATATGGCGCGTTTCGGCAATCATCGCCAATTCGGCCAGCCCGGACTGACGGGCATCGAAATCCAGCTTGGCCTTCCCGTCATCGCCGTAGATGTGCATACCCCGCACCGGGGCAATGCGGGCGGCATCGAATTGCTGCCAGGCCCCGCTCTCGCTGAGGAATTCGATGCTGCCCGGGCTGATGGCAAAAACCCGGCTGGTCCACTCCGGCGCTGGCGCAGTCGGCGCCACGCTTTCCACCAGTGCCAGCTTCAGCCCGCTGTCCTTCATCGCCAGGGCGAATGATGCGCCGACCAGGCCGGCACCGACGATGATGATGTCAAACTCTTCGCTCATGCCGCCGCCATCGTGGCTTCGATCTCGTCCACCGTTTTCGGTGCCGCCAGGGTCAGAACTTCGCAACCCTGGGCCGACACCAGCACGTCGTCCTCGATGCGGATGCCGATATTCCACAGAGGCTCCGGCACGCCCTCGCCGGGCCGGATGTAGCAGCCGGGCTCGACGGTCAGCACCATGCCCGCCTCCAGCTTGCGCCACTCGCCGCCCCGCTTGTAGTCGCCCACGTCGTGCACATCCATCCCCAGCCAGTGGCCGGTCTTGTGCATGTAGAAGCGCTTGTAGTCGCCCGATTCCAGCAACCCGTCCACACTTCCCGCACACAGGCCCAGGTCGATCATGCCCTGGACCAGCACCTTGAGGGCGGCCTGGTGCGGGTCGTCCCAGCTGGCGCCGACCTTGACGGCATCGATTGCCGCTGCCTGTGCCGCCAGCACCATTTCGTACACGTCTTTCTGCGCGGCACTGTAGCGCCCGCTGACCGGAAAGGTGCGGGTGATGTCGGCGGCGTAGCCATCCAGTTCGCAGCCGGCATCGATCAGGAGCAGATCGCCATCCCTGAGTCCGGCGCTGTTGTCGACATAATGCAGCACGCAGGCATTGGCGCCGCCCGCCACAATGGTGGAATACGCCGGCGCCTGCGCGCCGTGGCGGCGAAATTCGTGCAGGAATTCCGCCTCGATTTCGTATTCGTGCCGCCCCGGCCGGACCTGCCGCATGGCCCGGCGATGCGCGGCCGCGGAAATTTCGGCGGCGCGGCGCAGGGTGGCGATTTCCTCGGCGCTTTTGATCAGCCGCATTTCGTCCAGCAGCACGCGCACGTCCCGGATTGCGGACGGTGCGGCAATGCCGTTGCGCACCTCGGCCCGCACCGCGTTGAGCCAGCCCACCGCGCGCGCGTCCCAGGCGCTGTCGGCGCCGAGATGGAAATGCAGGCTGGGCTGGTCGGCGAGCAGCTTGGTCATCATCTCGTCCAGCAGGCCAATCGGATGAGCCTCGTCGAAGCCGAAAGCCTCGCGCGCCGCCTCCGGGCCATGGCGGAAGCCGTCCCAGACTTCGCGCTCGGGGTTTTTCTCGCGACAGAACAGGATGCTTTTGGGCGCCTCCCCGGCGACCAGAACCAGCACCGCTTCGGGCTCGCCAAAGCCGGTCAGGTAGTGGAAATAGCTGTCGAACCGGTAAGGGTAAACGCTGTCGCGGTTGCGCGGGCGCTCAGGCGCAGTGGGAATCACCGCCACGCCTGCCTGCATCTGTCCGGCCAGCCGGCGGCGGCGCTGCTGATAGGTTTTGAGTTCAATCATAAAAAAACATTTCACCACGGATGAACACGGATTGACACTGATTCATGAGGAAGGTTTTATCTGTGTACATCCGTGTTCATCCGTGGCTGAGTTTTATTTTGCAGCATCTGATCCAGTTCCTGCAGCCGCTGCGGCGTGCCGACATCGAGCCACAAGCCGCGGTGATGCTCGCCGCCGACCCGGCCAGCGGCCATCTGTTCGCGCAGCAGCGGAGCGAGACTGGCTTTCGCCCCGCGGGCGATAGTCGCAAACAGTTCGGGGCGGTAGATCCCTATCCCGCTGAAAGTGAGTTTGTGCTCGCCATCATCCAGCACCTTGCCCTGCCTTAATGCAAAATCCCCATCGGGATGGTGATCGGGATTGTCCACCAGCACCAGCCAGGCCGAGAACTCGCCCAGTTCACGCGGCAGGGCAGCGAAGTCATAGTCGCAGAAAATATCGCCGTTGACCACCAGGAAGGGTTCCGGCCCCAGCAGCGGCATGGCGTTGGCGATACCCCCGGCGGTCTCCAGCGCTTCGATCTCGGCAGAATAGCGAATGCTCACCCCGAAGCGGCTGCCGTC
>JAIOJM010000350.1 GCA_019911785.1 Sulfuricella sp.
CCCTACAACATCTCCACGCCCATCCTGTTCCACCTCAGCGAATACGTCGGCAACATCATCGACATGCACTTCATGCTGCAGAAGGAAGTGGTGGAACGCATGGTGGCCGCACCCTCCACGCCGGAATACGGCAGGCTGTCGGTGATGCTGCAATACCGCTACGCCATGGAACAGATGTTCATCGTCCCGCCGGATGCCTTTCACCCCGCACCCAAGGTTGAATCCGCCATCGTCCGCATGATCCCCTATGCGGTTCTGCCGCATCCGGCGAAGGATGAAGCCCTGTTCGGCGCCATCGTCACCGCCGCCTTCGGGCAGCGCCGCAAGACCCTGCGCAACACGCTGAAGGCCCATCTGGACGATGCCGGATTTGCAGCGCTGGGGATAGACCCTGGATTGAGGGCTGAGAATTTGGGGGTGGGGGAGTTTGTGGCGATTGCCAATTATTGCAAGGGGTAGATGGGCGGGTTTGCTGTGGCTTGGGTTGTGGTTTGGTGCGCTTCGCGCGGGTTTTAGCCCGCGTAGGGCGCAATCGTTATTGCGCCGAATGAAATGGGGTTCGCAGGGATGGGCGACTTGTGCGAGTTGCTTCGCATCCCTGCTAAAATCTATTCGCCCAACTCGCAAAACATCCGGTGCAATGCGCTTCGCTTATTGGCACCCTACATTACGCCTTACGCAAGTTGCCTACCGCTCGATAAACTCGATCTTGTACCCATCCGGGTCTTCGACAAAAGCAATCCACGTCGCCCCGCCGTGCAGCGCCGGGCCGTACACCACCTTGCTGCCCTTGACCGCGACCGCCTCGCAGGTCTTGCGGATGTCGTCCACCTGAATGGCGATGTGGCCGTAACCCGTCCCCAGCTCATAGCTCGACACCCCCCAGTTGTAGGTGAGCTCAATCACCGCACCCTCGGATTCCTCGCCGTAGCCGACAAAGGCCAGGGTGTACTTTCCGTCCGGGTATTCCTTGCGGCGCAGCAGCTTCATGCCCAGCACGTCGGTGTAGAAGGCGATGGATTTGTCCAGGTCGGCGACGCGGATCATGGTGTGCAGAATTCTCATGGTTATTCCTCTCAACCTCCAAAAATCTTTAGACCGCAGAGGACGCGGAGGAATTCAAAAGCTTGGCGTGAAACATACTCACCTGACAGGTGACTCAGCACGACTTTCCAATGCCTTGTCGCCTAGAGGCGCCTACTTTTGGTTTTCCTCAGCGTCCTCCGCGTCCTCTGCGGTAAACGGGTTAAAAACGATGGTACCGCTGTCCACCCGCCTTAAGCGCCCGCTGCGCCGCCGCGTAATGGGGCAGGATTTCCTCGACGATGGCCCAGAAGCGGGGGGAATGGTTGAGCTCCCGGATATGGGCCAGCTCGTGCACCACGACGTAGTCGATCTGGCTGATGGGCGCCTGAATCAGCCGCCAGCTCAAGCGGATATCGCCGCGCGAATTGCAACTGCCCCAGCGGGTGCGCGCACCGGACAAGGCGACATTCCGCACCGCCAGCCCCATGCGATCGGCGTAATGTTCCAGCCGCTGAACGAAATGGCGGCGCGCTTCGGCGCGATACCACTGCTCCAGCTTGCGCCTGACTGTTGCCGCATCCCCGGGATCAGTCACCCTCACCACCAAGGTGTCGTCCTCCAGCAGGTGCGGCTGAGACCGCGGGCCGCCTTCCATCAGGCGCAATACCAGCTCGCTGCCCAGGAACAGCAGCGTTTCCCCGTCAGCACAATTGAAGGAGGCCGGCTGGCGCTCCTGCCATTCCCGCAGCTTGTCGAACAGCCACCCTGCACGCTCCCGCAGCACCTGCTCCAGGCGGCTATCGGCGGCCCGTTGCGGTGCATTCACGGTAAGGCCTCGATGATCGATGCACAGACCGATGGTCCGGCGTTTCGGGCTGCGCTTGAGCAGATAGGGGACTTCCTGGCCACCAAGCCGGATGGTGCGGGTTTCGCCGACGACGCGGGGCTTGGCGAAGAAGCCCAAGGCTAGGATTTCCCAGCGGCGATGCGCGCCATCTCGCCCTCGATCCAGGCTTCCGCCCGCGCGTTCAGTTCGTCGGCCTTGAGACCTTTGGATTCGATCGGCGGGCCGAAGCTGATGGTGATCGTGCCGGGTCGCTTGAGAAAGCCATTCTTTCCCCAGTACTCGCCGGCGTTATGCGCCACCGGCAGCACCGGGGTTCCGGTATGGGTAGCGAGCCAGGCACCGCCGATGTTGTATTTGCCTTTCTCACCAGGCCTGACGCGAGTGCCCTCGGGGAAAACAACGACCCAGAAACCTTTTGCCAGGCGCTCCTTGCCCTGCTCCAGGATCTGCTTCAGCGCGGCCCGGCCGGCGCCCCGATCGATGGCGATCGGGCTGGCGATGGCCAGCGCCCAGCCGAAAAACGGGATGCGCAGCAGCTCCCGTTTCAGCACCCACACCAGCGGCGGCAGGATGTCCTGGAACGCCAGGGTCTCCCACGCAGACTGATGCTTGGACAGCACGATGACCTGAGTTTGGGGAATATTTTCCCGGCCGACAATGCGGTAGGAAAGCCCGCAAGTCAGCTGCAGCCAGCGCAGCATGATCTTTGCCCAGTGCGAGATCAAGCGATAGCGGGTGACGGGGGCTAGGGGCAGGGAAAAGAAGGCGACGAAAAAAAACAGCGGGGTGAACAGCCACATCCCCAGCGCGAAGACGAAAGAGCGGAGCCAGATCATTCTAAAAAACGCCAAGGTCGGCGCGTCCACTCCTTCCCCCTATCAGGGGGAAGGCTGGGATGGGGGTAGGATTTCCGCACTGGCACAGTCTATCTCTGTGCAAAGTTTTCACCCCCATCCTAGCCTTCCCCCTCAAGGGGGAAGGGACTGAACCGCTGGTTGCTGAATTGCTTTATCAAAATCATGCGCTTTTCTGAATCACATGCCTGACCGCTTCGCTGAGGTCGCTGAATATCAGCGTATTTTCCGGCAAGCCGCCCTTCTCCTGAGTCAGCCTGCCTTTACCGGTCAACACCAGGATCGGCTGGGCACCCACTTCCGCCGCGGGCTGCAGGTCGCGCAGGCTGTCGCCGATGCAGGGCACGCCGGCCAGACTCATGTTGAAGCGCGCAGCGATTTCCTGGAACATGCCGGGCTTGGGCTTGCGGCAGCCGCAATCCGAATCGGCTGCGTGGGGGCAGAAAAAGCACGCATCGATGCGCGCACCAACCTGTGCCAGCGCCTTGTGCATCTTGTCGTGGATGGCGTTGAGCATGGCCATGTCGAACAGGCCGCGGCCGACGCCGGACTGGTTGGTCGCGAGCACCACCTTGAACCCGGCCTGATTCAGGCGCGCAATCGCCTCCAGGCTGCCGGGGATGGGCTTCCACTCCTCCGGGCTCTTGATGAACTGATCGCTGTCGTAATTCTCCAAGCCGTCGCGATCGAGGATGATCAGTTTTGTTATGGGCATGTGTTTGTCCCGTCAGGCCGCCAGTTTTGAAATGTCCGCCACCTGGTTCATCAGGTCGCCCAAGCTCTTCAGCAGGGCCAAGCGATTCGCACGCAGCTGCGGCTCCTCGGCCATCACCATCACCTGGTCGAAGAAGGTGTCGACCTCGGCGCGCACACCGGCCAGCGCCGTCAGTGCTTCTGTATAACCGCCATTCTGCACCCATGAGACCACGCCTGGTGCCAATTCGTTCACTGCCCCGAACAGCGCCTTTTCCGCCACCTCCGACATCAGCGCCAGATCCGCCCCACCCGCCGGCAATTTGCCGGCTTTTTTCAGGATGTTCTGGATGCGCTTGTTGGCGGCCGCCAGCGCCTCCGCCTCCGGCAGTTGTTTGAACGCGCGCACCGCCTCCAGGCGCGGAACCACCCGGTCGATACGGGTCGGCGCCTGGCTCACCACTGCGTCGATCTCGTCCGGCGCGAAGCCCTTGTCGCGCAGATAGCCCTTCAGCCGCTCCAGCATGAAGCCGTGCACGTCGAGCGCCACGCTGTCGGCCAGCATTTCCGCCGGGAACAGCGCGCGGGTCTGCTGCAGCAGCTGCAGCAGGTCGAGCGGCAGGCCCAGCTCGGCGAGGATACGCAGCACGCCCAGGGCGTGGCGGCGCAGGCCGAAAGGATCCTTGTCGCCGGTCGGCACCAGGCCGATGCCGTAGATGCCGACCAGGGTATCCAGCTTGTCGGCC
>JAIOJM010000351.1 GCA_019911785.1 Sulfuricella sp.
GCGCTGCTCGACATCGCCACGCGCGAGGGCTTCGATCCGCACCGCATCGTCAATGTCACGCTGGTCGGCAACACGGCGATGCTGGCCCTGCTTTCCGGCCGAAATTTCGGGCTGCTGCTGCAGCCGGAATACTGGACGCGGCCGGTGGATTGCACGCCCCTGGAGACTTCGGGCTGGGTGGCGGAGTGGGAGATCAACCCGGTGGCCGAGGTCGACGTGGTCGCCCCGCTGGCCGGGTTCGTCGGCTCCGACCTGCTGGCAGGGCTGGTGTCCACGCGCTTTACCGAGGGGGCGGCGCCGGCGCTGTTCATCGATTTCGGCACCAATTCCGAGATCGCGCTGTGGAGCGGCGAAGCGCTGTGGGTGACCGCCTCCGCGGGCGGCCCGGCCTTCGAAAGCAGCGGCATCAGCTGCGGTGCGCCGGCGGAGGCCGGTGCAGTGTTCCGGGTGAAGCTGGATGCGGCGGGGGGCGTGGCCTGCCAGATCATCGGCGACGACCATGCCAAGGGTCTGTGCGGGTCGGGCCTGGTGGATCTGGTCGCGTGCCTGCTCGGTTCCGGCAGCTTGACCAGCGCCGGCAAGTTCGCCGGCGGCGAAAAAGGCTACACTTTCAGCGCGGGCGGAACGGAGCTGACACTGACCAAGGGCGATGTGGACCTGATACAGCGCGCCAAGGCCGCCGTCGGGGTCGGCATCCGGGCGCTGTGCGGCCATGCCGGGGTGGGCCTGAAAGACCTGCGCCGGGTGTGCGTGGGCGGGGCGTTCGGGCGCTATCTGGATGTCGGCAACGCCCAGGCGATCGGGCTGCTGCCGCCGGTGCCGCCGGAAACGGTGGAGCTTGCCGGAAACACCGCCCTCGCCGGCTGCTGCGACGTGATGCTGTCGTCGCTGGCGGCGGAGCGGCTGAAGGCGTTGCGCAGCCGCGCACGGCTCGTCAACCTGGCGAGCCATCCCGATTTCGACCAGGAATTTTTCGAAAATCTGTATCTTCAGCCGTTGCGGGAGGCCTGATGAACCTGGATTGCCCATTAGAGCCAAAACACCGCTGTGGGAGCGGCGCCAGCCCTCCCCTCAATCCCCTCCCGCAAGCGGGAGGGGAGACGGTCGCCCCTTCCCCCGCAAGCGGGGGAAGGTTGGGATGGGGGTTGGCCGCGATTTGCGACCGCATTCGCGCCGAGGGCGGCGCTCCTACATGCACGAGCATTCCAATGGACAATCTGGGATGAACGAAGCGTTTACCGGGCAAAACCCGCATTTCGATGCCGTGATCAAGACGGCGCAATATCTGGCGGGCCTTACCAGCGACAGGGATATCTGGGCCGAGCTGGGCAAGGTGGTGACCCGTTTTTTCGGCGCGGACATCGTCGCTTTCGCCGGCCGGCGCCCGGACGGCAGGATCATCGTCCATTTTTGCAGTCCGGCCGACGCAAGCCTTTGCCCCCGTCTGGTCGAGGCTGCCGGGAAGACTATTGCCCAGGTGCTGGACAGCGGCTTCCTGGCAACCGAAACGCTGGATCTGCCGCAGGCCTGTTCGATGGCCTTCCTGCCCTTGACCGAGGGCCGCCGCACCGCAACCGTGATGCTGGTGGGGCACCGCACCGATGAACCCTTGTCCAGGGAGCTGCTCAATGTCTATCTCGCCGTGGCGGGCCTGTTCGACACCACGCTTGCGCGCATTGCCTCGGAGCACCGTTTTATCAGCATGGCGGACAACGTGCCGGAAATGCTCTACCAGATGCTGCGCTACCCGGACGGCAAGGCCCGCTTCACCTACGTCAGCAAGGGCTCCAGCGAGGTGCTGGGGCTGCCGCCGGACGAGCTGCTGGCCGACGCGGCGGCGTTCAGCGGCGGTTTGCACGTCGAGGATCGGCAAGCCTACGAGGCGGCGCTGGCCCGCTGCGAGGCGGGAGCGGTGCGCCTGAACCAGGCATTCCGCTGGCTCGACCGGAAGGGCGGGGTCAGGCACATCCTGCTCAACGCCATGCCGAGCGCGCAGGAGGACGGCAGCGTGGCGTGGGACGGCGCCGCCCAGGACATCACCGAGCGCGAGCGGCTCGAAGCCGAGCGCAAGCGCAGCTTGGAGCAGCTGGAAAACAGCATGGAGGAGACCGTCCAGGCCATCGCCACCACCATCGAGATGCGCGACCCCTACACCGCCGGCCACCAGCGCCGCGTTGCCGGTCTCGCCCAGCGCATCGCCGAGGAAATGCGCCTGCCGGAGGAGGAAGTCCACGGCATCTATCTTGCCGCGACCATCCACGACATCGGCAAAATCCACATCCCCGCCGAGATCCTGAGCTTTCCCGGCAAGCTGGGGGAGATCGAGTACGCCCTGATCAAGGTCCATGTCCAGGTTGGCTACGACATCCTGAAGAACATCGAATTCCCCTGGCCGGTGGCGCAGATGGTGTACCAGCACCACGAGCATCTGGATGGCAGCGGCTACCCGCGCGGGCTGAAGGGCGACGAGATCATGCTCGGCGCACGGATCATGTGCGTGGCCGACGTGGTCGAATCGATGGCCTCGTACCGCCCCTACCGGCCGGGACTCGGCACCGAGAAGGCGCTGGCGGAGATCAGGAAGAACCGCGGCAGGCTGTACGACGCCGCGGTGGTGGATGTATGCCTGGGGTTGTTCGGGAAGGGCTACGAGTTCTCGTAGCTACCATTTCACCACGTGCACATTGGACAGGGTGCGGCCCAGGAAGCGCTCGCCGATGGTCTGGAAGCGGAGCGGTACGTCGGTGACGTAGAATTCGTAGCGCGGCGGCGTGCGCTGCGGATTGGCCAGATTCATTTCGTTGAGCACAGAGGCGGTTTCCTCCGCCATCGCCTCGGCCGAATCCACCAACCTCACGCCTGGCCCCACGACATCCTGCAGCAGCGGCTTGAGCAGGGGGTAATGGGTGCAGCCCAGCACCAGGGTGTCGATGTCCTGCGCCAGCACCGGCTTGAGGTATTCCTGCGCGGTCAACCGCGTGACCGGATGATCCAGCCAGCCCTCCTCTACCAGCGGCACGAATAGCGGGCAGGCCTGGGAGAAAATCCGCACCTCCGGCTCGTACTGGTGGATGGCGCGGGCATAGGCGTTGCTGTTGATGGTGGTGGGGGTGCCGATCACGCCCACCTGCTTTTTCGTCGAAGTGGCGATGGCGCCGAGCGCGCCGGCATCGATCACGTCCAGCACCGGCACCGGGGAAAGATCCTTCACCACCTGCGAGGCCACTGCCGCCATGGTGTTGCAGGCAATGACCAGCAGCTTGACCTCTTTGGCGAGCAGGAATTCGGCGATCTGGGTGGTGTAATGGGCGATGGTTTCGACCGATTTCACGCCGTAGGGTACGCGCGCCGTGTCGCCGAAATAGATGATGTTTTCGAACGGCAGGCGCTCCATCAGGGCGCGTACCACGGTCAGTCCCCCCACGCCGGAGTCGAATACGCCGATGGCATTGCTGGAGTTCGGATTCATCATAGGATTTTCCACATGAGCAGGCCGCCATTCTGAGTGTTCAGCCGGTTATGGTCAAGGTGCGCAAACAGCGCTTTTGTCGTAGAATTGCGATTGATTTGGATCAATTCATCTAGCCGGGAGACGTGGCAAGTGTCTGTAAAACCAAGAAATTATCTTTTATTGCTGCTTTCGGCCCTGGTGCTGGCGCCCGCGATTAGTCCCGCCGCCGACAAGCCGGCGGCCAAAAAATCCGCCAAGCCGCAAGCGGTGGTTGAAGCGTCGGAGCCGGCGCCTTCTTCCAGCAAGCATACTACCCAAATGACAGCCGCCATTACCGCCCTCAAGGCCGACATGGAAACCGGCCGCCAGATCAATGGCGTGTGCGCGGCCTGCCATGGCGACTCCGGCCAGGGAGGGAAGAAGGGCGAGTATCCGCGCCTGGCAGGTCTGGACGTGGGATACCTGATGGACCAGCTGAAGAAGTTCAAGTCGCGCAAGCGCATGAATATGCCGATGTTCCCCTACACTCTGGAGCGCGAGCTGCCTGATGAGGACATTGTGCATATCTCGGCCTATCTCGCCTCTATCAAGCTCGACACCACTTATCCGGTGTTCAAGGATACCGACGATGCCCTCACCCGTCTGTTGGCCGTGGAAAAAGTGCTAAACATTCCCCGCTCGGAGGGTGATGTCGATGCCGGCGCCAAGCTCTACAAGAACGAGTGCGCCTCCTGCCATGGCAGCAAGGGCTTGGGCAAGCGCGGCATGCCGATGCTTTCCGGCCAGTATACGGTTTACCTGAATCGCCAGGTCGACAAGTTCATCAAGGGCGAGCGCATCCACGACGAGGAAATGAAGGATCCCAGCAAGGATGTGCTGAACCTCCTCAAGCCGGAAGAAATCCGCGATATCCTGGCGTTTCTGACTACCCTCGACGATTGATCCTTGAAAAATCAGTTATCCACAGATGAACACAGATTTACACAGATATTTCAATGCGTTGACTTCATTGCATGACTCACCCTGACGGTGATGTGCGATTGACTTTCAACCACCTGATTCAGCGGGGTTTTATCTGTGTGAATCTGCGCCATCTGCGGATTATAGGTTGATTCTAAAAAACGGCTGGAATCCTCGTGTATGTAGGAGCGGCGCCAGCCCTCCCCTCAATCCCCTCCCGCAAGCGGGAGGGGAGACGATCGCCCCTTCCCCCGCTTGCGGGGGAAGGTTGGGATGGGGGTTGGCCGCGATTTGCGACCGCATTCGCGCCCAAATCCCATCCCCATCCTAACCTTCCCCTTGAAGGGGAAGGGACGATCGCCCTCTCTCCCTTTGGGAGAGAGTTGGAGAGAGGGTTCGCGGCGCTCCAGTGGTGCTTTGGCTCTAAATACATGGATAGGGAATTCCTCTGCGTCCTCAGCGGTTGAATGGTTTGATCTGTCTTTCCAGCGCCCAGGCCACATGCTCCCGCACCAGTGCGGACGGGTGGTCGAGGCGCTCTTTCAGCGCCGCGACCGCATCCTCTGAGGGCGAGGCATTGCCCAGTCCCACGGCGATGTTGCGCAGCCAGCGCTCGTGGCCGATGCGGCGGATCGGGCTGCCGGCCAGCCTGGCGTCGAATTCTTCTTCGTTCCACCGGAAAAGCTCGGTCAGTTTTGCATCGTCCAGGCCATGGCGCACGGCGAAGTCGGGTTCGCGCGTGGGCTGGCCGAATTTGTTCCATGGGCAGGCCAGCTGGCAGTCGTCGCAGCCGTAGACGCGATTGCCGATCAGGGGGCGCAGTTCCTCCGGGATGCTGCCTTTGAGCTCGATGGTGAGGTAGGAGATGCAGAGCCGCGCATCCACCTGATAGGGCGTGACGATCGCAGCGGTGGGGCAGGCGGTGATGCAGCGGGTGCAGGTGCCGCAGTGATTTTGCTCGGGTTCGTCGATGGGCAGCGGCAGATCGGTATAGATTTCACCGAGAAAAAACCACGACCCGGCCGCGCGCGACAGCAGCAGCGAGTGCTTGCCGCGCCAGCCCAGTCCGCTTTTGCTGGCGAGTTCCACTTCCATCACCGGTGCGCTGTCGGTGAAGGCGCGGAACTGGAACGGTCCGATTTCGCTCTGGATTTTTTCCGCCAGCTTCTGCAGCCGGGCCCGGATCAGCTTGTGATAGTCGCGGCCCAGCGCGTAGCGCGAGATGTAGGCTTTGCTGCCATCTTCCATGACCGCTATGCTGTCGCGTGCCTGCGGCGGGAAATAGGCCATGCGCGCCGTGATCACGCGCAGCGTGCCCGGCACCAGTTCCTGCGGACGGCTGCGCTTGACGCCGTGGTTTGCCATATAATCCATCTCGCCATGGCAGCCCTGCGCCAGCCATTCCAGCAGGCGCACTTCGGCCTGGCCGAGATCGCTGCCGGCGATGCCGATGGCCTGAAAGCCGAGTTCCATCCCCCAGGCCTTGATGTTCGCGGCAATTTGTCGTAAATCAAGATGGGAGTAATCAGTGAGAGCGTCCACGTGCACAGTTTAGATGAAAACCGCCAGTCGTCGAAAATAACCCGCCATCTGGCCGATGAAGGCGCGACCGAGGCGTTCGGCGCGGAACTGGCCAAGGTGCTGAAGCCGGGCCTGATGATCACCCTCAGCGGCGACCTGGGCGCGGGCAAGACCGCGCTGGTGCGCGCCATGCTGCGCGCGCTGGGTTACCCCGGAAAAGTGAAAAGCCCTACCTATGCGCTGGTTGAATCTTATGTGATTTCTGGATTATACTTATATCACTTTGATTTTTATCGCTTCAATGATCCGGACGAGTGGCATGAGGCGGGTTTCCGGGAATATTTCAACGAAAACTCGGTGTGTCTCGTCGAATGGCCGGAAAAGGCGGGCGGCCTGCTGCCCCCGCCGGACCTCAGGATTTCCCTGGATATCCGGGAACCCGGCCGGGACGTCACAGTTGAAGCGGGCAGTAAGAAGGGTCGGCAATGCTTGATCTTATTAAAAAGCGATTAACCACGAATGTTCACGAATGAGACACGAATGTTCACGAATAATCGGCTAATTAACGTGGCTAGCCTGATTCACCTGTTTGGTGAGGCAATGCTTGCTTTTGACTATTCGTGTTCATTCGTGAAAATTCGTGTCATTCGTGGTGTAAGCCGTTTTATGGTTGATAGTTTTAAAGTCGGCATATGCTTTGCGTTTTTTCTTGCCGCGGCGGCAAGTGCCCATGCCGGGACAGCCATTACCGCGGCGCGGGTCTGGCCGGCGGCCGATTACACGCGGGTCACGCTGGAATCCGCGAGCCCGGTCAAATACCAGTTCCTCGCGGTCAAGAACCCCGATCGTCTGGTGATCGACCTTGAAGGCGTGGACGTCAATGCCGTGCTGGAAGGGCTTGCAGCCAAGGTCGCGGCCAATGATCCTTACATCAAGCTGGTGCGCGTCGCTCGCAACAAGCCGGGCGTAGTGCGCGTGGTGCTGGACCTGAAGGGCGAGGTCAAGCCGCAGATGTTCACCCTGCCGCCCTACGGCGAATACGGCCACCGCCTGGTGCTGGATATTTATCCGTTGCAGCCGGCGGACCCGCTGATGGCGCTGCTGGAAAAAAAGGAAGTCGCTACGCCGGGGGGCGTCAAAGAGCAGGCAGAGAAGCCGCCTGAACTGGCCATTGCCACCACCCTGGAAAGCCCGGAAAAGCCCGCCGAGATTGCCAAGTCGGCAGAGAAACCGGCTCGGACCGAAATGCGTGCCTGGAAGCCGGAGGTGTCACGCCTCATCATCATCGCGATCGACGCCGGGCACGGTGGCGAAGATCCCGGCGCGCATGGCAAAAATGGCTCCAGGGAAAAGGACGTGACCCTGGCGATCGCCCGTCGGCTGAAAGCCCAGGTTGACGACGAGTCGAACATGCGCGGCGTGCTGATCCGCGACGGCGACTTTTTCATCCCCCTGCATGGCCGCGTGATCAAGGCGCGCAACGTCAAGGCCGACCTGTTCGTTTCGATTCATGCCGATGCCTTCGTCAAACCCGATGCGCGCGGCTCTTCGGTGTTCGCGCTGTCGGAGCGTGGCGCCACCTCTGCCGCAGCGCGCTGGCTGGCGAAGAAGGAGAACGAAGCGGACCTGATCGGCGGCGTGAATATCGATGTCAAGGATATCTATCTCAAGCAGACCCTGCTCGATTTGTCGCAGACCGCCACCATCAACGACAGCCTCAAGCTCGGCAAGGCCGTGCTCGGCGAACTCGGCGGCATCAACCGCCTGCACAAGGGCTCGGTAGAGCAAGCCGGCTTCGCCGTGCTGAAATCGCCGGACATCCCTTCGATCCTGGTGGAAACCGCCTTCATTTCCAACCCGGAGGAAGAGCAAAGGCTCTCGGACGGCGCCTACCAGGACAAAATGGCGGCGGCAATACTTGGCGGGATCAAGCGCTATTTCGCGAAGAATCCGCCGCTGGCACGCTCGAAGATGGCCAGCGCCGAATAGGGGTTTTGATGCACCGGCGAGCGCCGGTGCGAGTCATGGATCAAACGCAGCCCGTAGGCTTGGGCAGGCCGCCGTACTTGGTGATCGGCTTCATCGGACCGGTCATCCAGAGCTTGAATACGGTGTTCTGTTCCTCGCCCAGGTATTTGGCGAATTTCCGTATCGGGGGCACGCTACCGAATTCCTCGAAATATTCACGGGCTTTCATGATCTGTGCCCATTTGGCATCGTCGAGCGTATAACCGTCTGCCTCAGCCATTGCGCGGCCAAGCTCTTCTGTCCACACGCTCATGTCGGCGAGATAGCCGTCTCCGTCGCGATCTGGAAGTTCCATATTTACTATTCCTTTCTGAATCCGAAAATTATTGATAACCACACCAGCGGCATGATTGCTTGCCGCGACTGTGTTGCAATGTCACTGTTTAGACCATGTCTTGACATTAGACAATAACCAACAGAAACAGTCAAGAATTATCTGTGCCCGGTTCAGTGTCGAGAGACTCTGGATAAACAGTTCTCGCATAATGCGTATAATTGGGTTTTTATTTCGCAGGTTATCGAATGTCAGTCATACGGGTATTGCCCGACCTGCTGATTAACCAGATTGCCGCCGGCGAGGTGGTGGAGCGCCCTGCTTCGGCCTTGAAGGAGCTGCTGGAAAACAGCGTGGACGCAGCGGCAAGCGAGATCGCGGTCACCCTGGCGCTTGGAGGAATCAAGCAGCTTCGCGTTGCCGACGACGGCATCGGCATCGTCGCGGAGGAGCTGGCGCTGGCGCTGGCGCGTCACGCCACCAGCAAGATCGCCACGCTCGACGATCTGGAAGCGGTGAACAGCCTCGGTTTTCGGGGCGAAGCGCTGGCCAGCATCGCTGCGGTGTCGCGCCTGTCGCTGACCAGCCGCCGACGGGGGGAGCGTCACGCCTGGAAAGTCGAGGCTGCCGGCGGCGACACCACCGGGTTGCAGCCCGCCGCGCTGGAATCGGGTACGGCGGTGGAGGTGCAGGACCTGTACTTCAACACCCCGGCGCGGCGCAAGTTCCTCAAGAGCGAGGCGACCGAATACGGTCACTGCGAGGAAATGTTCCGGCGCATCGCATTGAGCCGCACCGATATCGGCTTTGCCCTGCAGCATAACGGACGCAAGATCTGGCAGCTTCCGGCAGGCACGATGGAACGGCGTGCCGCCACGCTGCTCGGCGATGAGTTTGGCGCCGCCTCGGTGATTCTGGACGAACGCGCCGGAGGCTTGCGCCTGTGGGGCATGGCCAGCCTGCCCGGATTTTCGCGCGGCGGGCGCGATGCCCAGTATTTTTACGTCAACGGCCGGTTTGTGCGCGACAAGCTGATCGCCCACGCCATCCGCGAGGCTTACAAGGACATTCTGCACAACGACCGCCATCCGGCGTTTGCGCTGTTCCTCGAAATCGATCCGGAAGGGGTGGACGTGAATGTGCACCCCACCAAGATCGAAGTGCGTTTCCGCGAAGCACGCGCCATTCACCAGTTCATTTTTCATGCCCTGAACAAGGCACTGTCGGCGCCGATCCGTGCCCGGCAGGAATCTATTGCCGCACCTGTGGCCGAACCGGTGCGTCGGGGTTCATTTCACTCTTATCCCCGGCAGCAGGCCATGCCGCTGGGCGTGGCGCAGCGCACCGATCTGTATGCCACCCTGTTCGGCCGGATCGGCAGGCCGGATGAGGCTCAGCCGGCCGAAGCCGTGGCGGAAATTCCCCCGCTCGGCTTCGCCCTGGGGCAGCTGCACGGCGTCTACATCCTGGCCCAGAACGCCAGGGGGCTGGTGATCGTCGACATGCACGCCGCTCATGAGCGAGTCACCTACGAGAAGCTGAAGGCGGCGCTCGACAATCGCGCCGTCGCCATGCAGCCGCTGCTGATCCCGGTGTCGTTCCATGCCGGGGCGCTGGATGTCGCCGCGGCCGAGGAGCATGCCGCCGCATTCGGCGCGCTGGGTTTCGACATCGCCATGCTGTCGCCGACCACGCTGG
>JAIOJM010000042.1 GCA_019911785.1 Sulfuricella sp.
ACCTCGGGCTCGACGGGCGCGCCCAAGGGCGTCGTGCACACCACCGGCGGCTACCTGCTCTGGGCGGCGATGACGCACGAGATCGTCTTCGACTACCATGACGGCGACATCTACTGGTGCACGGCCGATGTCGGCTGGGTCGCCGGGCACAGCTATATCGTCTACGGGCCGCTCGCCAACGGCGCCACGACGCTGATGTTCGAGGGCGTGCCGACCTGGCCCGACGCCAGCCGCTTCTGGCAGGTGTGCGAAAAGCACAAGTCAACCAGTTCTACACCGCGCCCACCGCGATCCGCGCGTTGATGGGTCAGGGCAACGACTATGTCGAGAAATGCGACCTTTCCAGCATAAAGCTGCTGGGCACGGTCGGCGAACCGATCAACCCCGAGGCGTGGGAGTGGTATCATACCATCGTCGGCAAGGGCAAAGTGCCGATCGTCGATACCTGGTGGCAGACCGAGACCGGCGGCCACATGATCACCCCGCTGCCCGGCGTGCATGGCCTCAAGCCCGGCTCCTGCACCATGCCCCTGCCCGGCATCATGGCGGCGATCGTCGACGAAGCCGGCCACGACGTGGAGAAGGGCAAGGGCGGCTTCCTGGTGATCAAGCGCCCCTGGCCCTCGATGATCCGCACCATTTACGGCGACCCGGATCGTTACAAGCAGAGCTACTACCCGGAAGACCTGGGCGGCAAGTATTACCTCGCCGGCGACGGCGCCAACTGCGACTTGGACGGCTATTTCTGGATCATGGGCCGGATCGACGACGTGCTCAACGTGTCCGGCCATCGGCTAGGCACGATGGAAATCGAATCCGCCCTGGTGGCCAATCCGCTGGTGGCGGAAGCCGCCGTCGTCGGCAAGCCGCATGACATCAAGGGCGAGGCGGTGGTGGCCTATGTCGTGCTGAAAGGCCACCGCCCAGAAGGCGAAGCGGCGAAAAAAATCGTCGCCGACCTGCGCGACTGGGTGGCCAAGGAGATCGGTCCGATTGCCAAACCCGACGAAATCCGCTTCGGCGACAACCTGCCCAAGACCCGGTCGGGCAAGATCATGCGGCGGTTGCTGCGCGCCCTGGCCAAGGGCGAAGAGATCACCCAGGACGT
The DNA here is from genome assembly GCA_019911785.1 of Sulfuricella sp. The sequence continues at coordinate 1,109 of JAIOJM010000042.1, forward strand.
TTCCACCCTGGAGAACCCGGCGATCCTGGAGCAGTTGAAAGAGGTCGTGAAGTAAATTGGCCGTATTTCAGTGAAGGATCATCTTTCGCCGTCAGGCGCAAGGTGAGCCGGAGCTAAAATCCGGCGATCCTGGAGCAGTTGAAACATGCAGTGAGAAGTCTGACCAAACGGTAACGTGAAGCAGCGTAGGCTGGGGTGAGCCTGCGAACCCCAGCAACAACAATCGAACCTATCAACATGAGAAGCTACATACGCGCGTTCATCCCGGGCGGGACATTCTTCTTCACCGTCAACTTGGCTGACAGATCGAAAACGCTACTCACTGACCATGTCGGCGAGCTACGCGAAACTATCCGAAAAGTTCGCGACCGGCACCCATTCCATATTGACGCCATCGTCATTCTTCCCGATCACCTCCATGCCATTTGGACATTGCCGCCGGGAGACACGGATTACCCTGCCCGCTGGGCGTTAATCAAAGCCGGGTTTTCACGGAACCTGCCCAAGGTCGAGCGCATCAGCGCGAGCCGGGCCGAAAAAGGAGAGCGGGGCATCTGGCAACGGCGCTATTGGGAGCACCAGATTCGTGACGAAACCGATTATGCGCGGCATGTGGATTATATCCATTACAACCCGGTTAAACATGGACATGCACAAGCGCCGCTTGACTGGCCCTATTCGTCATTGCATCGGTTTGTTCGGGAGGGGTCTATCCCGCCGCATTGGGGGGCAAATTATGCCACGCCGGAAGGGGCCGCATGGGGAGAGTGAATTGCTGGGGTTCGCAGGCTCACCCCAGCCTACACGCGCTTTAGAAAATATCAGGGGCAGACACCATTTTCGCTAGTCACGCTTTACACTCATCACGCATAGCGTTATTATTTTATTATGTCCATCAAGTCCTTCAAGTGCGCCGATACCGAGAGCCTGTTTAAACGGCAGCGCATAAGACGATTTACGAACATCGAGTCTGTAGCACGACGAAAACTTGAGCAACTTGATTGGGCGGGAGTTCTCGACGACCTGCGTGTGCCCCCCGGCAATCGGTTGGAGGCATTGAAACATGATCGTGCCGGACAGCACAGCATCCGCATTAACGATCAGTTTCGCGTGTGCTTTGTGTGGACGAGCGATGGACCCAAAGATGTCGAGATTGTTGATTACCATTAATGGAGTCCTGATCATGAGCAAGACAAACAAACTGCCGCCGGTTACCCCTGGTGAAATGCTGCTCGAAGAGTTTCTGAAGCCGATGGGCATTTCCCAATATCGTCTAGCTAAGGAGATTGGCGTTCCCGCGCAGCGTATTAGTGAGATTGTCGCTGGTCGCCGTGCAATCACGGCTGACACCGATTTGAGGTTGTGCCGATTTTTCGGGCTATCAGAGGGTTGGTGGCTGCGCGGGCAAGTGCGTTACGACACCGAGCGCGCCAAGGACGGTCTCGCGGCTACCCTGACCAAGATCAGGCCGTGGACGGAAGTGGTAGCCGATGCCGCTGCCCATGCCTAACAATGCTCGAATGAATTCGAGCCCGGAGCGACCCTGGCATGCGGTGAAACAGCCTGACCAAACGGTAACGTGAAGCAAACCTCGCTACCGGGGTATAATTCAGACCGCAGGGGCGTCAAATGGCGCATCTGCGGTCTTTTTTTTCGAATTGCTTATGCATAAAACCCTGTGGCGCTGGAGTTACCGAATTGCAATCGCGGCCCTGTTTCTGGCCGGGCTGGCGTTCGCCGCAACGGTGGTGGCGCTGCGCTACTGGATCTTGCCCAACATCGGCCAATATCGCGAGGACATTGCCGCTTCCATCACCCGCGCAGCCGGCCAGCGCGTCGCGATTGGCGCAATCGACGCCAACTGGGAGCGCCTGCGGCCGCACCTGGCGCTGCGCGAAGTTCAGGTTTACGACCGGCAGGGACGCCCCGCGCTGGTGCTCCAGAACGTCGACGGCACCCTGTCGTGGTGGACGCTGCTGGTCGGCGAGGTGCGCCTGCATTCCCTCGAAATCAGCGATCCTGTATTGAGCATCCGGCGCGATGCCGAGGGACGCTTATTCATTGCGGGAATCGAGCTCAACCAGCCGGACAGCGACAGCGGTTTTGCCGATTGGCTATTGCAGCAATCGCGCATCGTCATCCGCAACGCGGTGATCGAGTGGCGCGACGAGAAGCGCCAGGCGCCGGCGTTGGCCTTGAGCCGCGTCAACCTGCGCCTGGAGAACAGCGG
>JAIOJM010000352.1 GCA_019911785.1 Sulfuricella sp.
GGAATCAGCCTGGTCTCGCGGTCGGATTTGGCGAGCACTTTCCGTGGAGCGCCCGCGCGAACCGCTTCGGCCAGCTCACGCCAGGCAACCGCCCATCCGGTCGGCATGAGGATTTCCCCGTCGATGCGCGGAGACTGCCGAGGGAAGGTTTCCAGCGCTGCAAGCAGTTCCAGGTGCTGCGTGGCTTCGCTGCATTCCAGTAACAGGTCGAGATCGCTGGCTTCGTCGAGATAGCTTGCGCCGGTGAAGATCTGTGACGACAGCGAGCCATACACGCGCGGCACCGCGCCGGTCTCGGCGCAGAGCGCTTGCAGGCTGAACATGCCGGCCCGCCAGCTGCGGGGTGCGTGACCGATCGCATCTACCAGTGACAATGGGCGTGAGTGGCGGACAATCGCGGCGCGAGGGGCGCAGAGCGCAATGCGTTTGCGTGCTGGCGCGGAGGGCAGCGTGAAGCCCAAGGCCAGCAGGTCGCCTTGTTCTGGTGTCGGCTCAGGCTGGCGTGCGACCACCAGTGGCCAGCCTCGTTCCACCCAGTCGCGTACGCAGTGGGCATGCTCGACACTGGTAGTGAGCTGGCCCGCATCGATGCCGGGTTCAAGCCAGACCAGATCGTGGCGATGAATTAGGTTTGGGATCATGCGCCCGCCACGAGTTGTGCCGTGGGTGCGGCAAGTTGTCGTCCGCCGCGCTCCAGCCCGATTGAGGTGCGGTCGTCTGCATCCTTGGCGCTGCTGAGCGCGGCGGCGAGTCGGTTCGCCCAGTCATCGTCCACCGACCAGATCTCGTGTATTCCGCCCATGCGCCAGTAGTTCTCGGCGCCGGGCGCGAACACCGGCGACTCGCTCGCCAGTTCTTCCAGCCGTTCCAGGCTGATCTTGGTGACGCGCGACATCGCGCGCAGATCCATGACTCGGACCTGGGCATCGGGCAGCGCGCAGATTCGGTCTGCCAGCATGCCGAAGGCAAGAAAGCCGCCGCTCACCGCCTCGCCGTGGATCACGGTCAGCAGACGGTGCCCGCGTCGGCGAGCCAGATCCACGCAGCGCGCCACATGGGCGAAGTAGCCATTCAGGCCGAGCAGTTCATCGTGCCGCGATAATGCCTGCCCCTGGGTGTCGGCGATGAAGATGATGGGGCGCGGCGGGATGCCTGCAGCGGCATCGGCGCGAACGGCATCCAGGATCGCAGCGGCGATCTTTAGCGCAAGCGGGCCGTCGACCGCCGCATGGTCGATGGTTCCGATCACGGTGGCGCTCTCGTTCCCGACTCGCGCCGAACCGTGCAGGAACAGCCCTTCGACGACCAGATTATGGCCGCCCGCGCCGAACAGCCGGTCGAACACTGTATTCTCGCTCATGCGGGTTCCCCAAGTTGCCGGTTGAACTCGTCGACGGTCAATTCGGGGACCCGGGACGCGTCGGCAAAGGCGGCGGCCTGCCAGATTTCCCGTCCGTCGCGCGCGCTGGCGAAGCGCTCGCTGCGGGCGGCCAGCCGCGCTTGTTCATCGAGCAGGGCATCGAGGCTGGCCGGCGCGAGCGGGTGAGCCTGGTAGCGCTCGATCAAGTCGGCGGCTGCGGCGCGAAAGGCGGGAATGAGGTCGTCCACCAGACGCGTCGCCTCGCCCAGCGCGCGCCGCAGCTTGCCGCCGGTAATCCGCCACACCAGCGCGCGGTCGCGGGAGTCGAATTCCTCCACACCCCGCACGGTTTCGATCACCTCGGGGCCGGACAGTCCGAGCCGTCCCTGCTCCGACATGACGACTTCCGCGCACAGCCGGGTGACGATGCCCATGCCGCCGAACGCGCCGCACGAGCCGCCGACGAGGGTGAACACCGGGATGCCCGCGGCCTGGACCCGGAGCACGGCGCGCATGATTTCGGAGATGGCGATCAGGCCGGCGTTGGCTTCGTGCAGGCGCACGCCGCCCGAGTCCAGCAGCAGCAGCACGGCAGATGGCCGCTCGACCAGGGCCTTGTCGAGCAAGCCGCGGATTTTCGCGCCGTGCACTTCGCCGACGGAGCCGCCAATGAAGCGGCCTTCCTGGGCGGCAATGAGTACGGTGTGCCCGGCCAGCGTGGCGCGGCCGACCACGACGCCGTCGTCGAAGGCCTGCGGTGCGCCCAACCGGGCCAGGTGCGGGCTGGTTTGCCTCATCCCGGGGGGGCAGAACTCTCTAAAGGAATCCGTATCGACCAGGCCGCTCAAGCGCATGCGCGCCGAGGCTTCGAAGTAGCTGATGCGCCGACCGATCATGCTGCGTCGCCGCGGCAGGTTTCGAAGGCCTCGTCGAGGCGCAGGCTGACCACGGCGGGCGTGGCGCCCGCGTCGTTGATCGAAAGCCTGAGCCCGCCCACGGCATGGCGGTCGGCGAAGTCCTTCAGCACCGCTTCCCAGATATCGCGGAAACCGTGGGCCGAGGTATTGACCTCGATCTCGCAGGCATCGCGGGTCGCGGCGGGCTCGACCAGCACTTCCAGATTGCCCGACGAGACCACGCCGCAGATCTCGGCGTGAACGATGTTCTGCGGCAGGGCCGATGACGGCAGAGTGAGGGTGAATTGTTCCATCTGTGGTTGTCCCGTTACCAGTTGCGGAATTGCTGCGGCGGGTCGTACAGGCCGCCGGAGGCGTGCACCAGATCCTTGACGCTGCGCGCGGCGAGCAGGTCGCGCGTGGCGTCGCGCTTCCTGATGCCGAGGTCTTCCGGGCGGCGGATGATGCCGCGGTCGCGCAGGTTTTCCACCATGCGCAGGTCGCGCGCCATCCCCACCGGCGTGTAGCCGGCGACGCCGCGGATTGCCTGCTCGCGCTCCTGCGGCGTGGCGCACATCAGCAGGTTGGCGATGCCTTCCTCGGTAATGATGTGGGTCAGGTCCTCGCCGTAGATCATCACCGGCGGCAGTTCCATGTTCGCCGTCGCCGCCAGATCCCAGGCATCGAGGCGCTCGACGAAGGTCGGCTGCATGTGCTCGCGGAAGGTCTCGACGATCTGCACTACCAGCTTCTGGCCGCGCGGCATGGCAATATTGCCGCGCCCTTCGCGCCCGGCGCGCAGCCAGGCCGGGGAGGCATGGCGCCGCCCGCGCGCGTCCGCCCCCATGTTGGGCGCGCCGCCGAAGCCGGCGATGCGCCCCTTGGTGGCGGTCGAACTGTTGCCCTGCAGGTCGATCTGCAAGGTCGAGCCGATGAACAGGTCGCAGGCGTAATGGCCGGCGGCCTGGCAGAAGGCGCGGTTGGAGCGCATCGAGCCATCCTGGCCGACGAAGAAAATATCCGGCCGCGCCGCCGTGTAGCGCTCCATGCCGACCTCGGAGCCGAAGGAATGCACCGATTCGACGAAGCCGGCCTCGATGGCGGGAATCAGCGTCGGATGGGGATTCAGCGCCCAGTGGGTGCAGATTTTGCCTTTCAGGCCGAGTTCGGCGGCATAGGTGGGCAGGAGCAATTCGATCGCCGCCGTGTCGAAACCGATGCCGTGGTTCAGGCGCGTGATGCCGTATTCGGCATATAGGCCCTTGATCGCGATCATCCCCATCAGCACCTGGATCTCGGTGATCAGGGCGGGGTCGCGCGTGAACAGCGGCTCGATGTAGTGGGGCGTCGGGGCCTGGACGACGAAGTTCACCCAGTCGGCGGGGATGTCGACGCGCGGCAGCTTGTCCACGATTTCGTTGACCTGGGCGATGACGATGCCGCCCTTGAAGGCCGTCGCCTCGACGATGGCCGGCGTGTCCTCGGTGTTGGGTCCGGTGTAGAGATTGCCCTCGCGGTCGGCTGCCTGCGCCGCGATGAGCGCGACGCGCGGCGTCAGGTCGACGAAATAGCGGGCGAACAGTTCCAGGTAAGTGTGAATCGCGCCGATGGTGATTTTCCTGCTTTCGACCAGGCGCGCCAGGCGTCCTGCCTGCGGGCCGGAGAAGGAGAAGTCGATGCGGCTCACCTGACCGCGTTCAATCAGGTCGATGTGCTCCGGCAGTGCGAGCACCGACTGCACCAGATGCAGGTCGCGCAGACGGGCGGGATCGGTCTTGATCAGGCTCTTGGCGAGGAAGTCCGCCTGCTTCTGGTTGTTGCCCTCGATGCAGACGCGGTCGCCCGGCTCGATCACGGCCTCGAGCAGCGCCACGATGTGGTCGGCGGAAACCAGGCGTCCGGCAGCGAAGCTTGCGGCACGCGCCAGGCGCCCGGCCCGGTTGCGTGCCAGATTGTCCCAGCGCCCGGGGGGAGTGGCAGGGGCGTTCATGGTGTTGCTTGCTGGATCATTTGCCGCTGACGCCAAACACCGCGTCCGGCAGCCAGGTGGCGATGCCCGGAAAGAGGCAGATCAGCAGTACCGCAAGCACCATCAGGCCGACGAAGGGGATCACCCCCCAGATGATGTCCCGCAGAGGAATGTCGGGCGCGATGTTCTTGATGACGAAGATGTTGAGCCCGACCGGCGGATGGATCAGCCCCATTTCCATGACGATGGTCATGACCACGCCGAACCAGATCAGGTCGAAGCCGGCGGCCTTGAGCGGCGGCAGGATGATGGGCGCCGTCATCAGGATGATCGATACCGGCGGCAGAAAGAAGCCGAGCACCACCACCAGCAGCAGGATCACGCTCAGCAGCGCCCATTTCGACAGGCTCATGGCGACGATGGCTTCCGCTGCGGACTGGCTGATGTGCAAATAGCTCATCACGTAGGAGAAGAGCAGCGACATGCCGATGATGAACATCAGCATGGTCGATTCCTTGAGGGTGCTGGCCAGGATGGGGCTGAGCTGCGACGGCCGCCACACCTTGTAAATGACCGCGATCAGGAATAGCGCCAGCAGCCCGCCCAGGCCGGCGGTCTCGGAAGGCGTGGCGTAGCCGCCATAAAGCACGACCATGACGCCGATCAGCAGGGTGACGAAGGGGATCACGCGCGGCAGCAGCCGGGTTTTATCGTAGAGCGTGAGCTCCATCGCATCCAGATAGGCCGATTTTTCGCCGCCCTGTGTCCAGATGTCGAGCGCTTCCTGGTACTCTTTCTTGTAGCGGAATGCGGCGTAGCCGGAGAACAGCACCACCAGCAGAATGCCCGGGCCGATGCCGGCGAGGAACAGCCTGCCCAGCGATTGCTCGGCGGCGACGGCGAACAGGATCATGACGATGGACGGCGGCAGCAGGATGCCGAGGGTGCCGCCGGCCGCAATGATGCCGGCAGCGAAGCGGGGCGAATAGCCGCGGGAGCGCATCTCGGGGATGCCGGCGCTGCCGATCGCCGAACAGGTGGCCGGGCTGGAGCCCGACATCGCCGCGAACAGCGCGCTGGCGAAGACGTTGGCGATGCCCAGGCCACCCGGGATCTTGTGCATCCAGGCATGGATGGCCAGGTAGAGATCGGCGCCGGCGCGCGACTTGCCGATCGCGGCACCCTTGAGAATGAAGAGGGGGATGGAGAGCAGCGTGATGTTGGCCATTTCCTCGTAGACGTTCAGCGTGATCGTATCGAGCGACGCACCCGGCATGAAAATGAACATGAAGATGACGGCGATGCCGCCGAGGGCAAACGCAATCGGCATGCCCGAGAACATCAGAAGCAGGGTTCCGAGCCCGTAGAGTACCCCTATGACGCCAACGCTCACTTGCTTGCCCCTTTGGTAGTTAGACTGATGATGATCTGCAGCAGGATTTGCAGGGTTAGCAGCGTCATCCCGGTCGCCATGAGGCCGTAGGGAATCCACAACGGCGGTGCCCAGGAGGAGGATGTGGTCTGGCCCTCGACGAAAGCCTCGTGCAGCATGCTCCAGGACTTCCAGGAAAAGAACGCGCAGAAGGCGAAGGAGGCAGCATCACAGAACAGCAGGCGCAGCCGATTGGCCGCCGGCGAGAAAAATCCCGCCAGGGCCTCGATGCCGATATGGCCGCGCTGCGATTGCACGTAGGCGCCGCACATGAAGACCGCGCCGACCAGCAGAAAGACCGCCATCTCGTCCTGCCAGTCGGTCGGAATTTTCAGGAAGTAGCGCAGGAAAACGCTGGCGGTGAGGATGGCGCAGGCGGCAAGGAGGGCGAGCATGGACAGAAACAGTACACCGTTGTTCACCCTCGCCTGCAGTCTGACCAACTGCCCCAGGGGGCCGCCGACCGGTGGTGTCGGCGGAGCCTCCTGGCCTTCGAGCTCGAAGCCGTGACTCATAGGGTTTTCTCAGCCAGCTTGAGGATGCGCGCGCAGCTTTCGCTCTTCGCCGCGAAGTCCTTCCAGGCCGTGTCTCGGGCGATCGCCTGCCATTTTTTGACGGTCGCGTCCGACATGTCATAGGCTTTGCCGCCGGCTTTCTGATACACCGCCGCCACCGCCTGGTCGTCCGCCTTGGCCTGCTCCAGCGCGAATTTCTCCATCTCGGCGCCAACCGTCATGATCACGTCCTGCTGGGCCTTCGGCAGCCGCTCGAACACCGCGCGCGAGATCATCAGCGGCTCGAACATGAACCAGTAGGTCTTGCCGCGGCCCGTGGTCAGTTGTTTTGCAACTTCCTCGAGACGGAAGGAGATCAGGCTGGTGGATGAGGTCATCGCGGCATCGAGGGCGCCGGTCTGCATCGCGGCGTAGATCTCGTTCGACGGCAGCGTCAGCACCGCCGCTCCGGCCGCCTTCAGCACCATGTCCATCTCCCGGCTGCCGCCGCGCACCTTCAGACCCTTGGCATCTTCCGGATCGATAATCGGCTTGGTGCGGCTGGCGACGCCACCGGCCTGCCAGATCCAACTCACGATCATCACCCCCTTGTCGGCGAGCACATCGGACAGCGCCTTGCCGACTTCGGCATTCTTCCAGGACATGCCCTGCTCGTAAGAGGTGACGACACCGGGCATCAGGCCGATATTGGTTTCGGGGACTTCGCCGCCGGCGTAGGAAAGCGGTACCAGCGACATGTCCAGCGCGCCCTTACGCAAGGCGCTGAACTGGGCATTGGTCTTCATCAGGGAAGAGCCGGCGTAGACGGTTCCCTTGAGAGCGCCAGCGGTGCGCTTTTCGATCTCGGCGGCAAAGCGGCGGCACAGCCGATCGCGGAAATCGCCTTCATTGATGGTGCCACCGGGGAATTGGTGGGAAATTTTCAGGCTTACCGGCTCCGCCGCAAAGGCGTGGCGGCCAAACAGGGCAACGGTTGGTGCGGCGGCTAAACCGAGCAGAATACGGCGGCGAGTGATGTCCATTCAGCAATCTCCTTTATGTAGGTGCGAAACTTGGGCTTGGAGGTTAAGACTGCTCCGCGAGCCTGCCCTTAAAACCAATAATGATAAGAATCGTAAATTGTATACAATTAAATATACAATGTATGCAATATTGGCTGTCTGCGTATCTGTTGTCAATATCGCTATATAATTGCCGCAATATTTGGCAAAGCCATTCGGGAGTTTTATGGAAAGCAAGCCGCGCACGTCACGGCGTTCGGAGCAGATGGGCGATCTGATCGAGGAGCGCATCGTCACGGGGGTCTATCCGCCGGGAATGCGTCTTGACGAGACTGAATTGGCGAGCGGTTTTGGTGTGTCGCGCACGCCGATTCGTGAAGCCTTGATCCAGCTGTCCTCGGCCGGATTGGTCGAGATACGGCCCCGACGGGGAGCGATCGTCGCAGAAATCGGGCCGCATCAGCTGTGCGAGATGTTCGAGGTGATGGCTGAACTCGAAGCCATGTGCGGGCGGCTGGCTGCACGCCGCGTCACGGAACCCGAGCAAATGGCTCTCGCGGCAGCGCACCAAGCTTGCGAAGAGGCGCGGGATGCGAACGACCCGGATACCTATTATCGGCTAAATGAGCAGTTTCATCATTTGATCTACGCAGCAAGTCATAACGGCTTCCTGGAAGAGCAAGCCGCCGCCTTGCACAGGAGATTGAGGCCGTATCGGCGCCTCCAGCTTCGCGTTCGGGACCGGATGAGCACGTCTTTCTCGGAACATGCCGGTATTGTCGAGGCGATTCTTGCCCAAGATGGCGAGCTTGCAGCCGAGCGGCTGCGCTCTCATGTCGTTGTGCAAGGGCAACGCTTTGCGGATTTGGTGGCCTCTTTGCCCATGCTCGGCAGCCTCAGCCGCGGCTAGGCTTAACTGTGTCACGATGCATATCTATCCCACCGCAACAAGGGTATCGCTGAAGCGTGCGGGCGATCGCTTGCGCGATGCCTATAAAGACTTTTGCCGAGAGCAGGAAGAGATCGAATCAGAATGGATTATTTTTTACTCTATCTTGGGCTGGGTGTCATTGTCGGCATTTTGGCCGGCTTGCTGGGCGTTGGAGGCGGCGCAGTCATCGTTCCCGTGCTGGTGTTTTCATTTGGGGCCTCCGGCTTTTCCGATGCTTACATTATGCAAATGGCGCTGGGCACTTCGCTTGCGAGCATCATGTTTACCTCCCTTTCGAGTCTGCGCGCGCATCATCAGCACGGAGCCGTGAATTGGGACGTGGTGAAGCGGATTACGCCCGGAATTTTAGTGGGTACCTTGTGTGGAGCCCTTTTGGCGGCGATGATCCCGGCCAAGTTTCTCAAGGTTTTTTTTGTGGTGTTCCTGTTCTACGTGGCCACCCAGACCTTGCTTAACATAAAACCCCACCCCGCACGCCAATTGCCCGGTAGCCTGGGCTTGTTCGGGGTGGGGAGCTTGATTGGAATGGTATCGAGCTGGGTGGGCATAGGTGGTGGGGCGCTGTCAGTGCCTTTTATGGTTTGGTGCAACATTAAAATGCATCAAGCCATCGGAACGTCATCGGCGATCGGTTTTCCCATCGCGATTGCCGGCACGGTTGGCTACGTGTTGAGCGGTTGGCATATCGCTGCGCTTCCTTCCCAGAGCTTAGGATTCATTTACCTGCCAGCCTTGGCGGGCTTGGCTATGGCAAGTATCGTATTTGCTCCGGTTGGCGCCAAATTGGCGCATCGCCTGCCGGTGGCGAAACTGAAAAAGATTTTTGCCGTTATGTTGTATCTTCTGGGTGCCCGGATGCTGGTCAGCTTGTTTTAACGCTGCAGGGCGGCATCGGGTAAGCTCACCGGGGACTTGCTCGCTTCGCCTTTTGCCTCGTACATGGCGTGGTCGGCGCATTTGATGAGCTCGTCGATATCCTTACTGTCATCGGGATAGATGGCGACGCCGATGCTGACGCCGACGTGAAGGGCGATTTCGTCGTCGATAGGGAAGGGCTGAGCCAGATTGTTCTTGATTGCTTCGGTGACGGTCTCGGCGTTTTGGTGCGTGGCGATGCTTTCCAGCACGACCACGAATTCGTCCCCGCTCAATCGTGCGACCGTGTCATCTTCGCGTACGCAGCCGCATATTCGCTCGGCCACCATTTTTAGCAACTGATCACCAGCGCCATGACCGTAGGTATCGTTGACTTGTTTGAATTTGTCCAGATCCAGAAACAGCAGGGCTAGTTTACCGTTGTACCGGTGGGCGCGCGCCATGGCGTGTGCGAGGCGATCCATGAACAGGGTGCGGTTGGCCAGCCCGGTCAGGGCGTCGTGAGTCGCCAGGTAGGCAAACCGGCTCTCAGTCTGGCACCTTTCCAGTTCGCTGCGACGGTGTGCGAGCACGAATCTGAGCAGAACGCCAAATAACAGCGTGGTAATGACAAGGATTGCCGTCAGCTGGCGAAAATCCAGGGCTGTCCAGCCTAACTGTTGTTCTGCCAGCAGGATGAATGGCTGGGATTCCGCCTCCAGTTTGCGTTCATAGCGCAGCTTGGGGAAAAGGAAGGTTTCCAGATCGCTTCGGCCGTGGCGCTCGAAGTGGATCAGCTCTCCCTCGGGCTTGTGTGCCGGGAAATCAGCGTGGTAGAGGCTGAAGCACAGCCCGGGAATGTCGGCTCTGAGGGATGGCAGAATGGCCTGGGTTTTGATGACCAGGGAGGCGAACAGACGCTTTTCGTCACCGGCTCTCGCCCCGGCGATGCGCAGCGGCGCCACGGGCCGGAACATGACGTAGGCACTATCCCCTTCCACCAGGCGGAAGGGATGGGTGGCAACGGCATGCCCCTGGCGGGCCGACGCGCTCATGGCCAGGCGCAGGAAGGGTACCGAATCCATGTCCAGGCCCAGGATATCCCTGGATTCAGTCGGCATCGGTTCCATGAACACGATGGGATAATACCAGGGCTTGTCGTCTATGCTTCGCCAAAGGCGGTCGGAATCATGGGAAAAGCTGCGTACCTGAAACTCCGGCAGGCCGGAAGCACGTTTCTTGGCGATGAAACGCGGCAGATTCTGGCGTGCAACGCTTTCTACCACCTCGATCTGGGCGATATGGGGGTGGCGGGCGCGCACCTGCTGCGCATAGCGGGAGATTTGCGCACCGTCATTCATGGTGCCGGATGCGCCCAGAAAAGCGGTTATGCCTTCAAGTACGGTCTCGTTGGTTTGTACGCGGTTGTCAATTTCGCCATACAGGCTACTGGCATACTCGATGAATCTGAGCTTGGCACTGCGGAGGTCGCTGGCGATCGAAGATGCCGTGACGAAACTCGCCAGGAAGAGCCACGCCCCGAATAGGCCGAAATAGACGCCCAGGTGCTTGCGAACCACGCAGCCGCTAATCGGGAGCTTATCTGCCGCGGATAATGGCTCTTCCCTGCGTGAATGCAAGTTGTTTTACCGTGGGTTAATGTCTTGCCGAATGCGAAAGCATGACGAGCAAAAGAATAGGCACATTAAACGGCAAAAGCGGTGTTTCTGGCTATAAGGGAAAACCCTATTTGTAGTAATCTGGTAACTGCCCAGGTGCAGCCATCTTTCTCCTTGCTGCGCCGCTTCGGTTTGACGGTCAAGTTGGGATGACGGCGAGCACTGTCTGAGCTCCGCAGCAGCCCGCGCAGGGCGCTTACCCCTTTTTGACCCAATGGTTTGTTGATTGGCACGGCGTGAATGATGACAGGAGCACAGTAAAATGAGTAAGCGACTGAAAGCATGGTTTATTGCACTGGCGTTTGCCGTCACGCCTCTCTCTGGAATCGCTGAAGATAACGATACCGTGACTGGCGACAAAGCCACGGATATGGTGGTGGATTTGGTGGTGGTGCGGCCACTGGGATTGGCTGCCACAGTGATTGGTACGGTACTGACGGTGGTGGCGCTGCCCTTTACCCTCCCCGGCGGCAATGTCGAGGCTTCGGCTCGGGAGCTGATTGTCAGGCCCGCTGAATATACGTTCAATCGGCCACTTGGCGAGTTCCACCGATGCGGGGCGGACCGCCACCCC
>JAIOJM010000353.1 GCA_019911785.1 Sulfuricella sp.
CAGCATGACCAGGCGGTCGATGCCGATGCCCTCGCCGGCGGTGGGCGGCAGGCCGAATTCCAGGGCGCGGATGTAGTCGGCGTCGTAGTGCATCGCCTCGGCGTCGCCGGCTTCCTTCTGCCGCACCTGCGCCATGAAGCGTTCCGCCTGGTCTTCCGGATCGTTCAGCTCGGAGAAGCCGTTGGCGATCTCGCGGCCGACAATGAACAGTTCGAAGCGCTCGGTAATGCCCGGGGCGGCATCGTTGCTGCGCGCCAGCGGCGAGACTTCGGCCGGGTAGTCGATGATGAAGGTCGGCTGGATCAGCATCTGTTCGGTGGTCTCCTCGAACAGGCTCAGTTGCAGCCCGCCGACGCCATCGGTGGGGTGATGGTCGGCGCCCATCTTCTCCAGCTGCGCCTTGAGGAAGGCGCGGTTGTGGAGCTGCTCGTCGCTGAAGCGCCCCGGATGGTATTTGTGGATAGCCTGGGAAATGGTGAGGCGCTCGAAGGGCTGGGCCAGGTTGATGGTATGCCCCTGATAGGGCACCGCCGCGTGGCCGAGCACCGCCTTGGCGGTCTCGCGGAACATCTGCTCGGTCAGGTCCATCATGTAGCGGTAGTCCCGGTATGCCTCGTAGAACTCGATCATGGTGAATTCGGGATTGTGGCGGGTGGAGAGGCCTTCGTTCCTGAAGTTGCGGTTGATCTCGAACACTTTTTCGAAGCCGCCCACCACCAGCCGCTTGAGGTAGAGTTCCGGCGCGATGCGCAGGAACAGTTCCATGTCCAGCGCGTTATGGTGGGTGGTGAAGGGCTTGGCCGAGGCGCCGCCGGGGATGGGATGCATCATCGGCGTTTCCACTTCGAGATAGCCGCGCTCCACCAGGAAGTTGCGGATCGCCTGGATGATTTTAGAGCGCACCAGAAAGGTCTTGCGGGTTTCCTCGTTGGTGATCAGGTCGAGGTAGCGCTGGCGGTATTTCGCTTCCTGGTCGGTGAGGCCGTGGAATTTTTCCGGCAGCGGACGCAGGGATTTGGTCAGCAGGCGCAGTTCGGAAACGCGCACCGACAGTTCGCCCTTGTTGGTCTTGAACAGGGTGCCGCGGGCCGCGATGATGTCGCCCATGTCCCAGTGCTTGAAAGCCTCATGGGTCTCGGCGCCGGCGCCTTCATCGTTGATGTAGAACTGGATGCGGCCGCTCATGTCCTGCACCGTGGCAAAGCTGGCCTTGCCCATGACGCGCTTGAGCATCATGCGGCCGGCGAGAGCGACGCTGACCTTTTCCGCTTCCAGCTCTTCCTTGGCGGTTTCGCCGTGGGCAGCCTGCAGTTCGCCGGCGTAGTCCGTGCGGTCGAAGTCGTTGGGGAAGGCGATGCCTTGTTCGCGCAGCTTCTTCAGCTTGTCGCGGCGCTCGGCGATGAGCTGGTTTTCATCCTGGGGTAGGGATGCGTTTTCTTGTTCGGACATTCTTAAACTCCCTGTTTCAAACTGGCGCTGATGAAGTCGTCGAGGAGGTCGCCGTCGAGCACGCCCTGGGTGTTGCCGACCTCGTAATTGGTGCGCAAATCCTTGATGCGCGACTGGTCGAGCACATAGGAGCGGATCTGGTGGCCCCAGCCGATGTCGGTCTTGGTGTCTTCCATCGCCTGCTTTTCCTCGTTGCGCTTGCGCAGTTCCAGCTCGTACAGCCGGGCTTTCAGCATGCTCATGGCCTCGGCGCGGTTCTTGTGCTGCGAGCGGTCGTTCTGGCATTGCACCACGACGTTGGTCGGCAGGTGGGTGATGCGGATCGCCGAGTCAGTCTTGTTGATGTGCTGGCCGCCCGCGCCAGAGGCGCGGAAGGTGTCGATGCGCAAATCGGCGGGGTTGATCTCTACTTCGATCGAGTCGTCCACCTCGGGGTAGACGAACACGCTGGAGAACGAGGTGTGGCGGCGGTTGCCGGAGTCGAACGGGGACTTGCGCACGAGGCGGTGTACGCCGGTTTCGGTGCGCAGGTAGCCGAACGCGTAATCGCCGCTGATCTTGAGCGTGGCGCTTTTGAGTCCCGCCACCTCGCCGGCGGATTCCTCCAGGATTTCCACCTTGAAGCCCTTGCGCTCGCAGTAGCGCACGTACATCCGCATCAGCATCGAGGCCCAGTCCTGAGCCTCGGTGCCGCCGGAGCCGGACTGGATGTCGATGAAGCAGTTGTTGGGGTCCATCGGGTGGGAGAACATGCGGCGGAATTCCATTTCCGCCACGGTCTTCTCCAGCGCTTCCGCGTCCGCCGCAACGCTCTCCAGGGTGGCGTCGTCGCCTTCTTCCTTCGCCATCTCGAACAGGTCGGCGCTGTCGTGCAGGCTCTGGTCGAGCTTCTTCAGCGTATCGACGATCCCTTCCAGGGTGCGGCGTTCCTTGCCCAGTTCCTGGGCGCGCTTGGCGTCATCCCAAATCGCCGGGTTTTCCAGCAGCTGGACGACTTCGGTCAGGCGTTCCTGTTTGCTATCGTAGTCAAAGATACCTCCGCAGGTCGGTGGCCCGTGCGGAAAGGTTTTCGAGCCGGTTGGCGATGGCGTTGAGTTGTTCGGCTTCCATGATTCGTTGCTCTAAATGGGTCAAAGCGGGGAATTATACATGGTGAGGCGGGTGATGGGGGATGGGTGAGCGGGGATGGACGAGGCGGCGTAATAAATAGTGGAGCAAGCTTCAGTCTCTCGATGGTTTTGGCACTTTCGCTCCGGCAGCCAGATTTTTTCCCTGAACTATACTCAGGCTCAGGGAGCGCAGACATCAAGGGGCGGGCGGCTTGATGTCGCCACGCCGGTTTGGACATCCTTTTCGATTGCCGGAGGTGCAACCATGGCTAACCCATTTGTACACATTGAACTGCAAACCAGGGACCTTGCCAGGTCCAAGGACTTTTATTCCAAACTCTTCGACTGGAAGCTGATCGACGAGCCGATTCCGGATGGCGGCACCTATACCATGATCAACGTGGGCGAGGGCACCGGCGGGGGGATGTTTGCGAACCCTGATCCGGCTGTGCCGCCTGCATGGCTGGCCTATGTGGGCGTGGACGACATCGTCGCTTCCACCAACAAGGCGCGCGAGCTTGGCGCCACAGTGGTGCGGGAGGTCACGGAGGTGGGCGGGTACGGCTGGTTCAGCGTGATTGTAGACCCCGCGGGCGCGGCCATTGCGATGTGGGAGTCCCGGCAGGCTGAGGCGAAACTCGCGTAAGCCCGCCAATAAGCGAAGCGCATTGCACCGAATGTTTTGCGAGTTGGGCGTCAAGTCGCCCATCCCTGTGAACCCCATTTCTGACAGCATGCTTCATCGTTGTCGCTGTCTTGTTGTTACCTGTTTTCAGCTTGATTACCGGTTGACGATTCCGACACCTGCACGGCCTGCCGCTTCCTTGAGTGCGCCATCATTGGCGGCAATGGGAAGCTGCAGCCGAATTGCCAAGCCCAGGTAAGCAGCATCGTAGCTGGTTAACCCATATTGCAGCGCCAGGGCCAGGTTGTTTTCTACACTCTCTGAGGTGTGGTCAACGGAAATAGGCAGCGCATTGACCAGCGTAATGATTTCCTGGATTCGGGCGGTGTCGGCTTTTCCCGCTTTCAGCGCCTTGCGCAGTACGTTGGAAAACTCCAGCACCCACAGTGCCGGAACGTGGGCGGTCTCGTTTGCCAGCAGGTCAAGTACCCTGTCGGTGTAGGGTGTGGCCTGGCTCTCGAAATACCAGCCAACCACCACCGAGTTATCCACTACGAACGGCACTAATCGCGCCCTTCTTCAATGGCTTCCCGTAAATCGATGCCCTCAAGGGTGGATTTGTGGCGAGTCGCCTTGATCCTGGCAATGACTTCGGTGACAGTCTGCTTTTGGATGTGCGCCAGATAGGATTCCAGCGCCTCATTGATGATATCCGATTCGCTGCGGTGAGTTTCCACAGCTAAATGGTCAAGCTCAGCCATTAAATCCGGCCGGATTTTCAGGACGGCATTCATTTTCGCATTTCCCATAGAAACCAATCGACATAATCTTACACTAGCAGGCTTGTGAAGTCATTCAAGGGGATGGCGGGAGCCGGCCGCGCTCTCCAAAATATCTTTCAGCCGCTTGCCTTCGAGCCCGACTTCTGCGAGCAGGGTATTCCAATCATCCGGCGGATGCCCGGCTCACCTCTTACCCTTCGTGGGCCTCTTCCCAATACTCGATCATCAATTGCAGGCTTTGCGAGCCGTTGTATTCGTTCACGTCCAGTCGGTAAACGGCGTTGATCCAGTCCGGCAGCGGCTCATTGTGAAAAAACAGGATGCCGTCGAAAACCTGGTCGGCCTTGCCAAGCTTGAGGCGCAAATGTTTTTCGCCTACCACGCGCTGGCTTTTGACGGCAAATCTTTCCTGGAAGGCCGGTTGCGGAAAGCCCTGTCCCCATACCTGCCCCGTCAGAGCCCTGGCCAGATTCAGGTTCATGGCAGGGGTTTCCAGGCTGCCGTCGCTTTCGATGATGCGTTCCAGGTCAGCCGGGGTGAGCAGGGACTGGGCGATTTCTTCGAAGGTGGCGGTGAATTCCTCGAAATGACATTCCTGGATAGTCAACCCGGCGGCGAAGGCGTGGCCGCCGAATTTTTGCAGCAGATGGGGTTTGCGTTTGGCGACCAGGTCTAGCGCGTCGCGCAGGTGCAGGCCGCGGATCGAGCGCCCGGAGCCTTTCAGCTCGCCGTTGTTGCTGCGGGCGAAGGCGATCACCGGGCGGTGGTATTTGTCCTTGAGCCGCGAGGCGAGGATGCCGATCACGCCCTGGTGCCAGTCCGGGTCGTAGAGGCTGAGTGAGTGGTTTTCACTCACCTCGACCTGCTCCAGCGCGGCCAGCGCCTGTTCCTGCATGCCCGCTTCGATTTGGCGCCTTTCGCGGTTGAGGGTGTCGAGCTGTTGCGCCATGGCAAACGCCTGTTCTTCATTGTCGGCGAGCAGGCATTCGATGCCCAGCGCCATGTCATCCAGGCGCCCGGCGGCATTCAGGCGGGGGCCGACGACGAAGCCGAGGTCGTAAGTCGAAGCTTTCTCGGGTTTTCTGCTTGCTACTTTCAGCAGTGCATTGATGCCGGGGCAGGCCCGTCCGGCACAGATACGCTTGAGTCCCTGGTGGACCAGGATGCGGTTGTTGTCGTCCAGCTTCACCACGTCGGCCACCGTGCCCAGCGCTACCAGATCGAGCAGCCTGGCCAGGTTGGGTTCGGGCTTGGCCGTGTACGTTCCCCGGTTCCGCAGCTCTGCGCGTAACGCCAGCATGACGTAGAAAATGACACCTACGCCGGCCAGATTTTTGCTGGGAAAATTGCAGCCAGGCTGGTTCGGGTTAACGATGCAGGCCGCATCCGGCAGGGCGTCACCGGGTAGATGGTGGTCGGTGACCAGCACCTGCATGCCCAGACGGTTGGCTTCCGCAACGCCCGCTACACTGCTGATGCCGTTGTCCACAGTGATAAGAATGTCGGGCCTTCTCGTATTTCCCCTCACCTCAATCCTCTCCCCAGAGGGGCGAGGAGGCAAACGTACTTCCCCGCTTGGCGGGGAAGTTGTGGATAGATTGGCTGCTAATTGAACGATTTCCGGCGTTAGCCCATAGCCGTATTCGAAACGGTTGGGAACGAGGTAGTCCACGGTTGCTCCGAACTCGCGCAGTGCACGCATTGCCACGGTACAGGCCGTGGCGCCGTCGGAGTCATAGTCGGCGATGATCAGCAGGCGCTTGCCGGCTTCTATGGCATCCGCCAGCAGGCGCGCCATTTCCTCGGCGTTCTTCATTCCCGTGAAAGGGAGCAGGGCGCTCAACTCGTGTTCGAGCTGACGCGTTTCCTGTATGCCACGTGCTGCGTAGATGCGGGCGAGTACCGGATGAAGGCCACTTGCTGTCAGGCGGCTGGCGTCAGGTTGTGAGTAGGGACGGGAGGATATGTTGGGCATGGCGGGAATTATACCTTCGGAAGAAGGTTACGCAGATTTATACGACTTTTTTATACGTTAAATGACACCATTTCCATGGATTATATGGTGATTAGGCTAAGCTTCAATCGTCAATTCCGTTCTATGGGAATATCAAGAATGAACACCAATTTTCCTGCCCCATCATCCCGTGCTACCGCTCCAAAGGGATATGGCTGGACACTGATTGCCTGCGTGATCACGACCTTCGTCGCCACGCCTCTCAGGGAGTATCTCGAACTAACCAACATCGTTATGTTGTTCCTGCTGACGGTGCTGCTGGTCGCGGTACGCTTCGGCCGCGGTCCGGCGGTGCTGGCGGCATTCCTCAGCGTCGCCCTGTTCGACTTCTTTTTTGTGCCGCCGCGGCTCTCATTCACGGTCAACGATGTCCAGTATCTGGTGACATTCGCCGTCATGCTTGCAGTCGCCCTGATCACCGGCCAGCTTGCTGCCGGCTTGCGTCGGCAGGCCGATATTGCCTCTCTCAAGGAGCAGCAAACACGGGCGCTTTACGAAATGGCGCGGGACTTGGCCGGAGCGCTGACCATTGGACAGGTTTCCGAGAGCGTCCACCGTTTTCTATTCGACAGCTTCGGCCTCGAAGCTGTCCTGCTCCTGCCCGACGCACAAGACAACCTGAAACAGATCGGCCAATTGGAGAGCCGGCTTCATATCGAGCAGCGCTTTGCCCTGATCGCCTTCGACCAGGGTGAACCGGTCGAGGATCACACGCTGTCGGGGTATGGTTACGGGGCGTGCTACTTTCCGCTCAAGGCGCCGATGAAGGTACGCGGCGTGATCGTCTTCGTCCCTGACGACCGGAATCCTGACGCGGTACGGGAGCAGAAACCGCTGCTGGCGACCCTTTCGTCGGTGGTAGCCATCGCCGTGGAACGCTTGCATTACGTGGAGGTGGCCCAATCCACCCAAGTGCAGATCGTTTCCGAGCGACTGCGCAGCTCGATTCTCTCCGCCCTGTCCCACGACCTGCGCACACCGCTCACCGCCCTGGTGGGGCTGGCCGATTCGCTAACACTGGCCAGGCCGCCACTTCCCGCCGAGGCCATGGAAACGGCGGAGGCCATCCGCGAACAGGCGCTACGTCTGTCCAGCCTGGTCGGAAATCTTTTGGACATGGCCCGCCTCCATGCAGGCCGTGTCACGCTACGCAAGGAATGGCAACTGATCGAAGAGGTGATTGGGGCGAGCATCCAATTGCTGGGGCGTAGTCTGGCGAACCATCGGGTCCGCGTCGCGTTGCCCAAGGACATGCCCCTGATTGAATTCGACGCGGTATTGATCGAAAGAGTGTTCTGCAATCTCCTGGAAAATGCGGCCAAATACGCGCCGCCTGGCTCCTTGATCGAAATCTCAGGAAACACGGAGGTGGGAAGCGTCGAAGTTTCCGTCTGCGACCAGGGGCCTGGCTTCCCTCCGGACA
This sequence comes from Sulfuricella sp., assembly GCA_019911785.1. The sequence goes on from JAIOJM010000353.1 coordinate 7,403, forward strand.
AGCAGGGCGCGCTGTTCGAAATGTTCGTGCGCGGCGCTCCCGAATCGGCGACCCCCGGCGTCGGGCTCGGGCTGGCGATCTGCCGGGCGATTATCGACGCGCACGGCGGGGCGATAGATGCGGCGAACCGGCCGGAAGGCGGCGCCTGCGTGACATTCACTCTGCCGAGCGGCACGCCGCCCACGGTTGAAGAGGAGAGAGAATCATGAGTGAAATCTCTCCCAGCGTCGTTGTCGTTGAAGACGAGAAGCAGATTCGCCGCTTCGTCCGTTCCGCGCTGGAGGCCGAAGGCTGCCGGGTGTTCGAGGCGGAAAGCGGCAAGCAGGGGCTGATCGAGGCGGCTACCCGCAAGCCCGACCTGATCGTTCTCGACCTCGGCCTGCCCGATCTGGATGGCGTCGAGTTCATCCGCGACCTGCGCAGTTGGTCCGCGGTGCCGATCCTGATCCTATCGGCGCGCTCCACCGAAAACGACAAGATCGTCGCGCTGGATGCCGGGGCTGACGATTACCTGACCAAACCCTTCGGCGTCGGCGAACTGCTGGCCAGAGTGCGCGCGCTCCTGCGGCGGCAACTTCCAAACAATGCTGGCAGCCCCATCCTCGTTTTCGGCGAAATTGAGGTCGATTTTTCGAGAAGGCTGGTGACCCGCAACGGCGAGCCGGTCCATCTTACGCAAATCGAATTTCGCCTGCTGACTCTGCTGATCGCCAACGGAGGCAAAGTCATGACCCATCGCCACCTGCTGCGCGATGTGTGGGGACCTTCGTTCATCGAAAGCAACCACTACCTGCGCATTTATATCGGTCGCCTGCGCCAGAAGCTGGAGGCAGACCCAGCCCAGCCGAAGCACATTCTGACCGAAACCGGCGTGGGCTACCGCTTTCAAGCCTAAATCAACTTTCACTTTTCGGAAGACGCAAATATGCCAACTCACACCCATGATGCCCACCGCACGGCGCCTCTCGCACTGGCCGCCCTCGGCATCGTCTACGGCGACATCGGCACTAGCCCGCTTTATGCCATCAAGGAAGTGTTTGCCGGCGCACATCCGCTGCCGATCACGCCGGAAAACATCCTCGGCATTCTTTCCATGGTGTTCTGGACGCTGGTGATCGTGGTGTCGATCAAGTATGTTGCCTTCATCATGCGCGCCGACAACCACGGCGAGGGCGGCATCATGGCGCTGATGGCGCTGACCCTGCGCAAGGCAGGGACCCAGCGCAGTCGGGCCGCGATCATGCTGGCAGGCATCATCGGCGCGGCGCTGTTCTACGGTGACGGCGTGATCACACCGGCAATTTCGGTGCTGTCCGCCGTCGAAGGGCTGGAAGTGGCCACTCCAGCACTCAAGGCTTATGTGCTCCCGGTCACCATCGGCGTGTTGTTTGCCCTATTCGCTTTCCAGCGCAAGGGCACGGCCGGCATCGGTGCCCTGTTCGGGCCGGTGGTGTGTCTCTGGTTCGGCGCTCTCGCCGTTTTAGGGATCGTCAATATTCTGACCGAACCTGGCGTAATCAAGGCGCTGAGTCCCACATATGCCTTGAGCTTCTTCCTGTCCAACCCCATGATGGGCTTTCTCGCACTGGGCGGCGTATTCCTGGTGGCAACCGGCAGCGAGGCGCTGTATGCCGACATGGGACACTTCGGCCGCAAGCCGATCCAGCTTGCCTGGTTTGCCGTCGCCCTGCCTGCCCTGGTACTCAACTATTTCGGCCAGGGCGCCCTGCTAATCCATAACCCGGCTGCGATCCAAAGTCCATTTTACCTGCTGGCGCCAGACTGGGCGCTGTATCCCCTGGTCGCCCTGGCCACGGCAGCCACGGTAATCGCCTCTCAGGCGGTGATCTCCGGCGCATTCTCGATCACCCGGCAGGCTATCCAGCTCGGCTATTCGCCGCGCATGGAAGTGCAACACACTTCGGAAAAGGAGATCGGCCAGATCTACATGCCGATGATCAACTGGACGCTGTTTATCGCTGTGGTCGCTCTGGTGCTTGGATTCCGCACTTCCACCAGCATGGCGGCTGCCTACGGCATTGCCGTATCCAGCACGATGGTGATCACCACCGCGCTCGCCTTCATCGTGGTGCGCCATCAGTGGGGCTGGGGCTGGATCAGGAGCGGGTTGCTGATCTCGGTTTTCCTCGCTATTGATCTTGCCTTCTTTGCCGCGAATGCCACCAAGATCGAGGATGGCGGCTGGTTCCCGCTGGTATTCGGCCTCGGCGTGTTCACCCTGATGAGCACCTGGAAACTTGGGCGAGAACTGTTGCGTAACCGCATGGCCGGAGAAGCCATCGACCTTGATCCCTTCGTCCAGGGCCTGGACTCCGGTTCGGTAATGCGGGTGCCGCGCACGGCGGTGTTCCTGTCTGGCGACCCCGACGCCGTGCCCCATGCACTGTTGCACAACCTGAAACACAACATGGTGCTGCACGAGCGCATCGCCATCGTGACTGTGCTGGTGGAAGACGTACCCCACGTCCCGGAGATCGACTGGGTCGAGGTGCAGGCACTGCAGAACAACTTCTACCGCATCCTCGTCCGCTACGGTTTCAAGGACGATCCCGACATCCCCAAGGCTTTGGAGCGTTGCACACAATACGGCCTGATCTTCGACCCGATGACCACCTCATACTTTCTCGGCCGCGAAACCCTGATTCCCAAGCTGGGTACCGAAATGCCGCTGTGGCGCGAAAAGCTGTTCATCGCCATGTTCCGCAACGCCGGCAGCGCGGCCAGCTTTTTCAACATCCCTCCGAACCGGGTGGTGGAGATGGGAACGCAGATCGTTCTTTAGAGAGCGCTGAAATGTCGTTCCCGAGAAAATCCTGTATTATTGCGCCTGTTGCAAACAGGAAGACCTGAAACCCATGAAAACCACTTTTCTTGATTTTGAACAGCCGATCGCCGAGCTTGAGGCCAGGATCGAGGAGCTCCGCTTCGTGCAGGATGACTCCGCCGTGGATATCTCCGAGGAAATCGGGCGACTACAGAAAAAAAATCAGGCGCTGACCAAGGACCTTTACGCCAAGCTTTCGGCCTGGCAGGTCTCGCAGGTATCCCGGCACCCGCAGCGGCCATATACGCTCGACTATATTCAAAATATTTTTACCGATTTCGAGGAGCTGCACGGCGATCGTGCTTTCTCCGACGATCCGGCCAACGTGGGCGGCCTGGCGCGCTTCAATGGCCAGCCGGTGATGGTGATCGGCCAGCAGAAGGGCCGCGACACCAAGGAAAAAATCTACCGCAATTTCGGCATGCCGCGCCCTGAAGGCTACCGCAAGGCAATGCGCCTGATGCGTCAGGCGGAGAAATTCGGCCTGCCGATCATGACCTTCATCGACACGCCGGGCGCTTATCCCGGCATCGGCGCGGAGGAGCGCGGCCAGTCCGAGGCGATTGCGCGCAACCTGTATGTCATGGCCGAACTCAGAACCCCGATCGTCTGCACCATCATCGGCGAAGGCGGTTCGGGCGGTGCGCTGGCCATCGGCGTCGGCGATGTCATGCTGATGCTGCAATATTCAAGCTACTCGGTGATCTCGCCGGAAGGCTGCGCCTCGATCCTGTGGAAAAGCGCGGACAAGGCGCCCGAGGCAGCCGAAACGCTGGGGATCACCTCCAGCCGCCTGAAAACCCTCGGTCTGGTGGATAAGATCGTGAACGAGCCGCTCGGCGGCGCGCACCGCGATCCGGATGTGGTCATGCAAAATTTGAAAAAGGCATTGCAGGAAAGCCTGCGTCAGCTTCAGGACAAATCGCTGGACGATCTGCTCAAATCGCGTTTCGAGCGCCTGATGGGCTATGGCAAGTTCAAAGAAACTGCTGCCAAGTGATCTGCCCGCGTTTGTCGAAGCCAAACTAAAAAGTTGGGTTCAGCCGGGCCGGCATCTCACGCTGGCCCTGAGCGGCGGGGCGGATTCCGTGGCCCTGCTCGACATCCTTGCACAACTTCGCACCAGTCTGTATTTCCCTCTTTCCGCTGTTCACGTCAACCATCAGATCAGCCCGAATGCGGCCGATTGGGCCGAGTTTTGCGCCCGGCTGGCGCTTGAGATCGACCCTGACGACCTGGAAGGGAATGTTGTACCCGGCGCACATCCGGGCGAGAGCCTGGAAGAACTGGCGCGGGACGCCCGCTACCGGGTGTTTGCCGAACAGCCAGCTGATTTTATCGTGCTGGCGCAACATCTCGACGACCAGGCGGAAACGCTGCTGCTCCAGTTGCTGCGTGGCGCCGGAGCGAAAGGCCTGAGCGCGATGGCTGAACTCAGGATTCAGGACTCAGGACTCAGGACTGGTTTCTTGCGCCCTCTGCTCGATGTGCCGCGCCGCTTGATTCTCGATTACGCAGCCCTGCGCGGCCTGCAATGGATTGAGGACGAGAGTAATGAAGATATTTCATACAACCGCAATTTCCTGCGCCACCGGGTCCTGCCTGAACTGGAAAAGCGCTTTCCCGGCTACCGCGAAACCTTTGCCCGTGCCAGCCGGAATCTGGCGGAAAGCGTGCAGCTGTCGGACGACCTGGCCCGGATGGACCGCGCGATTGCGGTGGTGAATGGCAATTTGCGGGTGGGCGCCCTGCGCAGCTTGTCCGGGGCGCGCGCCAGGAACCTGTTGCGCTACTGGCTGGCAGAATCCGGGATTCCCATGCCTTCCGCCGGGCGGCTGGAAAACCTGCAGCAGCAGCTGTGCAGTGCCCGTGACGATGCTCAGATCCACATTTCCTTGGGAGACACCGTCATCCGGCGTTAACGCGGTGAGGTGCATCTCGAAAAAAAAACGCCAGCGCAGCAACCCGAACTGGCATTGACCTGGGCATTCCAGGATGAACTGGAGCTGCCCGATTCAGGCGGCAGGCTGCTGTTCGAGCGGACGACGGGGCAGGGATTGAGCCTGGCCAGACTGACTGCCGCACCGGTTACGATCAGGTTACGCCAGGGCGGCGAGCGGCTGCGCCCGGATTGCCTCAGGCCCACTCGCAGTTTGAAAAACCTGTTGCAGGAGACGGGAATGCCTCCGTGGCAGCGGCAAAGGCTACCGCTGCTGTTTAGCGGGGAAAAGCTGGTATTCGTGCCGGGCATCGGAGCCGCATGTGAGTACCGGGCCGATGAAGGCGAAATTGGGGTTGTTGTAAAATTCGAAGCAGCCGTATAGTATCTTCATTCACGGGTCGTATATCTTATAGAGGAGCTTGCTGTCCGTTATGAGTCGATGCCGGTTCCCGGTACATATAATCAGGATTTACTAGGAGATGCCACTATGAAATTTAGCACAGCAATGATGTTTGTTCTGGCCCTTGGCGTGAGCGGGTTTGCCAATGCCGCAGGGGAAATCGTCATCAAGTTCAGCCATGTGGTGGCGCCCGACACGCCCAAGGGCCGGGCGGCGGAAAAATTCAAGCAGCTGGCCGAGGAGAAGACCAAAGGCAAGGTCAAGGTCGAGGTCTACCCCAATAGCCAACTCTACAAGGATCGTGAAGAAATAGAAGCCTTGCAGATTGGCGCGGTGCAGATGCTGGCGCCGTCGCTTTCCAAGTTCGGTCCGATGGGCGCACGCGAATTCGAAGTGTTCGATCTGCCCTATATTTTCCCCAATAAGGAAACCCTGTACCGGGTGATGGACGGTGAAGTCGGCAAGAAGCTGTTCGCCAAGCTGGAGACCAAGGGCGTCATGGGGTTGGCGTTTTGGGACAACGGCTTCAAGCAGATGAGTGCGAACAAGCCGCTGCACACCGTGGCGGATTTCAAGGGTCTGAAGATGCGCATCCAGCAGTCGAAAGTGTCGGATGCGATGATGAAGGCGCTCGGCGCGAATCCTCAGGTGATGGCGTTCAGCGAGGTGTACACCGGCCTGCAGCAGGGCGTGGTAGATGGTACCGATAACCCGGTGTCCAATCTTTACACCCAGAAGATGCATGAGGTGCAGAAGCATATGACGATTTCGGACCACGCCTACCTGGGCTATGCGGTGATCGTGAACAAGAAATTCTGGGATGGGTTGCCAGCCGATGTGCGCACCGCACTGGAGTCGGCAATGAAGGAAACGACCGTGTTCGAGCGCGGCATCGCCCAGGAGGAAAACGACGAAGCAATGGCCAAGGTGAAGGCAGCCAAGACTACGGAGATCTACGTTCTTTCCCTGAAGGAACGGATCGAGTGGCATAAAGCACTGTTGCCGGTGCACAAGGAGTTCGAGGACGTGATCGGCAGGGACATCATCCAGTCCGTATACGCTACCGCGGCCCAAGTCGGGAAGGAACACGTGGCCAAGAAGTAATTGAACTGCAACTCCCTCTGATCCCGGCCTCGCGCCGGGATCTTTTTCTCCAGGTTTGAAAATTAAAGCGACACCGATATGTTTAACCGTATTCTGGATCGTCTGGAAGAAACCCTGATCGTCACCTTCATGGCTACCGCCACGCTGGTTACTTTCGCCGCCGTGACGATGCGCTATCTGGGCGGCACCGGCATCAGCTGGGCGCAGGAACTCACCATCTACCTGTTCATCTGGATGGCAAAATTCGGCGCCGCCTATGGCGTGCGCACCGGCATCCACATCGGCGTGGATTTCGTGGTTAACGCGGCGCGCCCTTCGTTCAAGCGTTTCCTGATTATCACCGCCATGTCGCTGGGCGTGATTTTCACCGGCGTGATCGCCTTTTTCGGTGCGCGCTGGGTGATCTTCATCTACGGTACCGGCCAGATTTCTCCCGACCTGGAATGGCCGATGTGGGTGATCTACCTGGCCATTCCTTTCGGTTCCGGCCTGATGTGCTACCGCTTCATTCAGGCGATGCTGCTCTTCTTCCGCAGCGGCCATATCCATACCCATACCTACGGCGAAGAGGAAGACCATGAAGTTGATGTGATTCACGAGCAGGAGGTGCGGTCATGACTTTCCTGATCATCATCTCCATCCTGCTGCTGCTCCTCATCACCGGCACGCCCATTTCCATTGCGCTCGGCATGACCGTGCTGGTGTTTTTGCTCGGTTTTTCAACGTTTTCGATGGATACCGTCAACATCATCTCGCAGCGCCTGTTCACCGGCCTGGAAAGCTACGCCATCATGGCGGTGCCGTTCTTTGTGCTGTCCGGGCAGTTCCTGATCGACGGAAAAATCGCCAAACGCATCATCCGCTTCGCCAACAACGTGGTGGGATGGATGCCGGGTGGCATGGCGATGGCCGCAGTGTTGGCGAGTGCCTTTTTTGCCACGATCTCCGGCTCCAGTCCGGCCACGGTCATGGCGATCGGCTCGGTGATGCTGCCCGCCATGGTGGCAGCGGGCTACCCGAAGCGTTTCGGCGTGGGCGTGATCGCGACTGCCGGCTCGCTGGGCATCCTGATCCCGCCTTCTATCGTGATGATCATCTATGCAGTTGCCACGTCCGAAAGCGCCGGAAAATTGTTCATTGCCGGCATCGTGCCGGGTTTCCTGCTTGCGCTCATAATGATGTCGCTGGTGTATGTCCAGGCCAAACGGCACGGCTTTCCGACACAGCCTAAGCCTACAGCCAAGGAATTCTGGGAATCGTTCAGGGATGCCTGGTGGGGAATGTTCCTCGTGGTCATCATCATCGGCGGTATTTACGGCGGCATTTTCACCCCGACCGAGGCGGCGGCGGTTGCTGCGGTCTATGCTTTTGTCGCGGCGATGTTCATTTACCGCGACCTGAAGTGGAAGGAAGTCCCCAAGGTACTGCTGAGTGCGGCCAATACCAGCGCCATGCTGCTGTACATCATCACCAACGCCATCCTGTTTTCCTTCCTGATGACTACGGAACAGATCCCGCAGGCGATGTCTACCTGGGTGGTGGCGCAGAACCTGGAACCCTGGATGTTCCTGCTGGTGGTGAATCTCGCCTTGATCGCGGCGGGGCAGTTCATGGAACCCAGTTCCATCGTTCTGATCCTGGCGCCGCTGTTCCTGCCGATTGCCAAAACCCTGGGCATCGACCCGATCCATCTCGGCATCATTATGGTGGTGAATATGGAAATCGGCATGATCCATCCACCGGTGGGATTGAACCTGTTCGTCGCCAGTCATCTGGCGAAGATGGGGCTGACCGAGGTTTCTATCGCGACGCTGCCGTGGGTGGGCGTCATGCTGCTCTATCTCGGTCTGATCACCTACGTGCCGGAAGTAAGCATGTGGCTGCCGAACCTGCTGTATAAGTAAACCGTTTTAGCTCTTCGTGCAACGCCCCGCCTGATTGCGGGGCGTTCTTGTTTAATCCCTGATTACGACCTTGTTGAGGCGACATGTCCGTTGCGCAGGCCATCTTTCCAATCTTTGCCTTGATACTGCTCGGCTATGGGC
>JAIOJM010000043.1 GCA_019911785.1 Sulfuricella sp.
ATCATGCAGAGGCATTATGAAAATCGCCGTCCTTACCGATATCCACAGCAATCTTGAGGCCCTGACCGCCTGTCTCGCCCATGCCCGCGCGCAGGGGGCGGAGCAATACGCCATTCTCGGCGATCTGGTGGGTTACGGCGCCGACCCTTGCGCCTGCCTGGAAGTGATTGCGGAGCTGGCGCGAAATGGCGCCTGGGTGGTGCGGGGCAACCATGACGAGGCGGCGCTTGGGGGGCTGTGCGAAAACATGGCGTTTGCCGCGCGTGACGCGATCTATTGGACCAGGGAACATCTGACACAGCCTCAACGCGACTTCCTGCGGGCATTGCCGCTGGTGGCGCAAAACGGCAATGCCTTCTATGTCCATGCCAGCGCCGAAACCCCGGAGCGCTGGCGGTACGTGACCGGCGTCGTGGAAGCGGCGCGCTGCATGGAGGCTTCCGGCCTGCCGCTGACCTTTGTCGGCCATGTGCATCATCAGTCCTTGTACTACACTACCGGGAGCGGCATGGCCCAGGCTTTCACCCCGCTTCCCGGCGCGGCGATTCCGCTGACGCCGCGCCGCCGGTGGCTGGCCATCGCGGGTTCGGTGGGGCAGCCGCGCGACGGCAATCCCGCTGCCGCTTACGTGCTTCACGACCAGCAACGCGATACGCTCACCTTTTTCCGGGTGCCCTACGACTATTTGAGTGCCGCCCGCAAAATCCGCGCCGCCGGCTTGCCGGAACGGCTGGCGCAAAGGCTGGAGACTGGACATTGATGGGCGCCTCTAAAAATTCAGAGTTCGCCCAAATGCAAGGCGCGGAAAAAATTTCGCAGCGCAGCCTATGTTTGATAGGTAAGCAAGAAATTTTTTCCGCAACGCAGCAGTTGGGATGAAATCTGGATTTTTAGAGGTGCCCTGATGCAGGACTTGACTAATTTGCACGTGAACAGCGAGGTCGACGGCTTTCGCGTCAGAGAGAAAGTCTACGACGGCGGGATGGCGGTGCTTTACCGCGTCGAGCGCGAGGGCGGCGAATTCCCCATGCTGATGAAAGTGCCCCGGCTGGAATTCGGCAGCCACCCCGGCTGTTACGTCGGCTTCGAGGTCGAGCAGATGATCCTGGAAGTGCTGACCGGCCCCCATGTTCCGCGCTGGGTCGCCAAGGGAAGCATGGACGAGGCGCCTTACCTGGTGATGGAGTATATCGAGGGCGAATCGCTGCACAGTTGTCTCGCCCGCGCGCCGCTGCCGGCCGATGAGGCGGCGCGTCTGGGCGCGGCGCTGGCGACGGCGGTGCATGATCTGCACCGGCAGGAGGTGATCCACCTCGACCTCAAGCCCGCCAACGTGCTTTACCGGCCGGAAGGCGAGGCGGTGCTGATTGATTTCGGGCTGGCGCGGCATGCCCATTTTCCCGACCTGGTGGAGGAGGAATTCCACAAGCCGGTGGGCACCTCCGCCTATATCTCGCCGGAGCAGGTGATAGGCAACCGTTGCGATCCCCGCAGCGACCTGTTCGCGATCGGGGTGATACTTTATCAACTGTGCACCGGGCGGCTGCCTTTCGGCGAGCCTACCAGCCTGAGCGGATTCCGTCGCCGGCTTTACCTGGACCCGCCGCCGCCGCGCCAGCTCGTGCCGGATTTGCCGGCATGGATGCAGGAAATCATCCTGCATTGCCTGGAAGTCGACGCTGACCAGCGCTACAACACGGCGGCCCAGATCGCTTTCGACCTGACCCATCCCGGCCATGTGCCCCTTACCGAGCGCGCCGGGCGCCTCAAGCGCGCCGGGCTGCCCACTGTCCTCCGCCGCTGGTGGCGGTCCTTGTGGCTGGAGCCGGCGGTGTGCGCCGTGCCCACCGCTCATCTGGCCCAAGCGCCGCAGATTCTGGTGGCGCTCGATTTCGGATATGCCCAGGCAGCATTGCTGCAGGCCATGCAGATAGCGGTGCGCCGGGCGGTCGCCGCGGAGCCTCATTGCCGGGTGATGTGCGTGACGGTGCTGGAGCCCGACCTCTCCACCCAGCAGGAGTCGGGTCAAGAGCTTGCCGACAGTCAATACACCCAGCGGCTGGTGGAGTTACGCCACTGGGCCGCTCCCCTCCAGCTTCCTTCGGACAGGGTGCGTTTCCACGTGCTGGAGGGCGCTCACGCCGCAGCCGCGCTGGTGCAATATGCGCGCCAGAATCAGGTGGATCAGATCATCTTGGGCGCGCGCGGCAGTTCGGCCCTGCGCAGGGTGCTCGGCAGCGTATCCACTCGGGTAGTGGCGGAGGCGCCCTGCACAGTCACCGTGGTGCGCGCGCCACGCAGCCCGGCATAGCGGATAGATAAGTCCTGTTTGATTTCAATGAAATAGGTACTAACCCACCTGCTTTAGTAGATGGTACTTTTAGACTATTGACGCATAAAATAGTTGGCCTATATTTGGCATTCAGGCTCCGGATCGCAATAACGACAAAAAATTCGGTGCTCATAATAACTATCACAGAAGAGGAGACACACACCATGAAACTGATGCAAAAATTTTCCCTTTATCTTGGTCTTTGTTTGTTCGCTGCCGGTGCTTTGGCGGCAGCTCCCGGCGAAACTCCTGAAACTGCGCCGGCCGGCGTGAAACTGGTGGATGCGAAGGCGGTGCAGGATCTCCAGGCGAAGGGCGCGATCATCGTCGATACGCGCAAGGCCGCGGAGTTCGGCGAAGGCAGCATCAAGGGCGCGATCTCGGTACCCTACGATCCGGAGAAAAGCGCCAAGGACGCCAACTTCGACGCCACCCAGGACAAGTTCGACATGAGCAAGCTGGCGGATAAAAACGCCAATATCGTCGTGTTCTGCAACTCCGGTTCCTGCTGGAAATCCTACAAGGCCGCGGTTGTCTTGGCCAAAAACGGGTACAAGAACGTCAACTGGTACCGCAATGGCTATCCGGACTGGAAAGCGCGCAAGCTTCCCATCGAATAAACCCCTCGCCTAAAACCGAAAATAGCGGCTCCCGACAGGGAGCCTCTATATCATTGAAGAAAAACAGGCAAACTATCTCTCGGGAGGGGAACACAAATGGTCTACACAATGAAGTCACCCGCCCTGCTCATCATCGGCATGCTCATGCTGATCTGGGGAGGGTTCAACAATTCTGGCGCTGTTGACGGCATGCAGTCCTATCTGCAAAAGAGTGCCTACAGCGACCACATGAAAGTCAAGGAAAAATTCGACGCGGAATCGCGTGTGGCCACGGAAATGGCCGCCGCGGAAGGCAAGCCCGCGCCGGAAATGAAAATGGCGAAGTCGAAGTTTGACGAGGCAAAAGCCAAGCAGTCGCAGTTGTCGTTTATTTTCGGCGGCGCCTTTGTCCTGATTGGCCTGTTCTCGCTGGCCTGGAAACCCAAGCAAGGCAACCTCGACTACTACGTTTCGGTAGTGCCGGGCATCGCCTTCATTCTGCTCATCGCCTTTATCGTGAGATGGGGGCTGGATCCCGTCTTCGCCAACTGGGGCAAGGCGGCAGAACCCACTCTGGGATGGAACTTCGCCAAGATCTTGAACCTGAACTATGTGGTGCTGGGTATCGTCATCGGCATTCTCGTCGTCAACGTGTTCAAGATCCCGGCATGGGCCGCCAACGGCGTGCGCACCGCGCGCTTTTTCCTCAAGACTGGCGTGATCCTGCTCGGCACCCTGTACAGCGCGGCCGAACTGGCGCAACTGGGCGGGCTTTCCGTGATCATGATCGGCATCTTCGTGCTGGGCTCGGTAGGCATCGTACTCTTCATGGGCAAGCGCATGGGGACGCCTAATTCCATGACGGCAGTGCTGTCGGCGGGCATGGGCGTATGCGGTGTGTCCGCCACCGTGGCGGCCTCCCCCGTAGTCAAGGCCAAGGCCGAGGAGATCGCCTACACTATCGGCACCATCCTTATTTTTGGCGTGGGCTGCATGTTCCTGTTCCCTACCGTCGGGCATATCCTCGGCATGGGTCCGGTGCAGTTCGGCGCCTGGGCCGGCACCGGCATCCTGAACTCGGCGCAGGTCGCGGGCGCGGCCCTGGCGTTCGATCCGCACGGCATCGAAACGCTCAAGGTGGCGGAGATTTTCAACATCACCCGGGTGTTGTTCCTGCCCATCATCGTGCTCTGGCTGGCCGCCTGGTACGTCAAGCACGAAGAAGGCGCGGAGAAGGTCAATCTTGCCCAGGTAGTGGTGGCCAAGTTCCCGGTCTTCGTGCTGGGCTTCATCGCCATGTTCGCCCTGAGTTCAGCCGGCACCTTCGCGCCTGCCGGACACTACCAGGGCAAATACTTCAGCAGCGCGGAAGTCAAGGAAGACAAGCTGCTCAAGGGCAAGGAAACCCGCGCCCTTGAAGGTGAGTTGTCCAAGATGCGCAACCCGGCCGAGACCAAGGCCCTGCAGGACCTGATCGCCAACAAGAAGCTGTCGACCCGCGAGCAGAGCCAGACGCTGCGCTCGGTAGCCAAGATCGAGGGCCTGGATCCGCTGGCCAAGGGCGCGCTGGAAAAAGCACACAAGGCAGCCACGCACGATTCCAAGACCATCAAGGCTTATCGCGACTGGATTGCATGGCTGTTCGCTTTCGGCCTCATCGGCCTGGGCATGCAGATTACCGGCAAAGCGCTGAAGCAGGCGGGCGGTGCGCCGCTGATCATCGGGGGTGTGGTGGGCACGTTGAAAGCCGTCGGCTCCCTGGTCGTGGTGTTGCTCTTCGTCAAGGAATTCATTTAAGAAAGGAGTTTTACCATGGCAGAGAAACAATTTGAACGCGGTACCAGCCTGTCGATTTTCGTCAGCGACCGGCGGGAGGACTTCAGCGCGCTGATCTTCGCATTCGCTATTGCATTCAGCGTCATGTTCATTGTCGGCTAAGGCAAATCAACCCAGCGCGGGCGTCCTGTGAGAACGGGGTTCCCGCGCATTTTTTTTGGTGCTCCATGTTAAATTCAAAAACACTATTGCTGGCGCATCACGGGACGGCGGGAGCCTTGCTGGCCGAGGCGCTGGCACTGGATATTGCTGTTCCCGGCCAAACCCTGATCGTGCATCTGCTGGTCGTGCCCGACTTCTGGGCGGGCATGCAGGGGGACGACTGGCTGAACAACGCTTCGACTCGGGACACCTTCGGCAGTTATGTGGAAGGGCTCCTGGAAAAGGATGTCGCGCAACAGTTGCGCGCGCTTGAGGGACGCTGCGCGGAACGCGGGATTGCCTACAAATCCGTCATGCGCTATGGCGACCCGGCGGAGTGCCTGGTGGAGACGGCAGCGCATGAAGGCGCTTCGATGGCGGTGATCGGCCCGCCTCGATCCAAGGGCGCGCCCGGCTACCGTTCGCGCATGGATCTGGAGAAGCTGGCGCGCGGGTTGCAGGTGCCGCTGGTGGTGGCGGCGCGCGCTGCATCATGAGCGTAAGCGCGGCCATGGCCGGAAATTCCGCCTCGATTGCTGCAAGCGATGAAGATGCCGCCTGGGTCAGCGTGGATTTGCCGCTGCCGTCGGGCGAACTGTTCGCTTCTCTCCAACATCTTGAACGCCTGTTCGGTCTCAATCCTTATCTCGAAATCGAATCCTGGCAGGAGGAAAACCCGGGGCAGCTTTACCTGGGCAAGCAGGTCCGCCTCGAGTCGGTGAATGAAATGAACGGCCTGCGACAGAGCGCGACCCTGACCGTGACCGGACTGCAGCCGGGGGCATCGTTCACCCTGGACTACGCTGGCGGGCTGAAGCAGGCCACCGTGGTTTCAGTGCAGGAGCTTGCCCCCTCCTCCTCCCGGCTGGTGGTGAAGGACTGTTATCCGGCACAGATCGACGCGGTCGAGCGGGAAGCGCGCGTGGGCGAAGTGGACAAGAGCCTGGTGCCGTGGGGCGCCGCCATCCGCGGTTATTTTCTTGGCCGCGTGCGGTGGGGATGGCTGCCTTTCTACGGCTGGTTTCAGGAGCGATTCTGGCTTAAAATGCCACCACGCCAGCGCCGCATCGCCCGCCTGATCATCTGGACTACGGCGCTGGAATTCGTGGTATTCCTGTTCGTCTTTATCATTTACTGGCTGGAGCTGGGCCGCGGCCATCTATGAAAAAACTCGTCATCGCCTCCAACAACCCCGGCAAACTGCGCGAAATCGGCGCCATTCTCGCGCCACTGGATTTCGAGGTTTTCCCACAATCCGCCTTCAACATCCCCGAAGCGGAAGAGCCTTATTGCACCTTCATCGAGAACTGCCTGACCAAGGCGCGCCACGCCTCGGCCCATTCCGGCCTGCCCGCCCTGGCGGACGAT